>NZ_JBSFNN010000006.1:0-74595 GCF_053587115.1 Streptomyces sp. NPDC003697 | reverse complement strand
CCACCGATCGCCTGGTTGCCCTGGTTGACGGGCCCACCACCGCCGATGGCCTGGTTCCCCTGATTCACCGGACCGCCGCCACCGATCGCCTGGTTGCCCTGGTTGACGGGCCCACCACCGCCGATGGCCTGGTTCCCCTGATTCACCGGACCGCCGCCACCGATCGCCTGGTTCCCCTGATTCACCGGACCGCCGCCACCGATCGCCTGGTTCCCCTGATTCACCGGACCGCCGCCACCGATCGCCTGGTTCCCCTGGTTGACGGGCCCACCGCCGATCGCCTGGTTCCCCTGATTCACCGGACCGCGACCACCGATCGCCTGGTTCCCCTGATTCACCCGGCCGCGACCACCGATCGCCTGGTTCCCCTGGTTGATGGCACCGCGCGGGCAGAAGTTCGGATTGGGTTGCCTGCCGCAGATATTCGGTACCGCGGTCGGGGACTTCGCCTTCGGTATCGACTGTGGTGCTGCTGCGGCGGTCGCCGCCCCTGCTCCGAGAGCAAGCGTCGCGGCCAAGCTGGACGCGCCTATCAGGCGAGGTATGCGGCACCGGATGTTTTTCACCATGGTGGTTCCCTTGCATGTGAAAGCGAGTTTGCGCTTGCCTGCACCAGCCATCGTCAGGTGCCGGGCATCACAGTCGCGTGACGCCGACGTGACGAGGGCCGGAGAGTTGCCGCCGGCGAGCATCTTGCGCAGCCGGCTCCGTAGCGTCTGGCCCACTGGTCGGCCCAGGTCAGCGCACGCAGGCGCGCATCGGCGACATGTGCCCGGGCGGGGGTGGCCGGGGCCCGTTCGCGCCAGGGTCCCGCCCCAGAACCCACGAAACCCGCCACGAGACCGTGGCGGGTTCGCGTTGCCGAAGCTGATCGGCTGGTTCGGCGGTTCAGCGGCCAGTGCCGATCGCCTGGTTGGCCTGGTTGGCCCGGCCGGTGGTGCCGATCGCCTGGTTCACCTGGTTCACCCGGCCATCGGTCCCGACCGCCTGGTTCCCCTGGTTCACCTCACCGACACCGAGCGCCTGGTTCACCGCAGCGAGCAGCTCTTCCTGCCCAAGGCTGCGGGTGAGGGAGGACTGAGTTCTTCCGTAGCGGGATTCGTTGTGGTCGGCGGCGTAGGCGCTTCCCGCGCCGAGAGCGACCAGGCCCCCGACCGTCGCGGCGGTGATCACGACCTTCTGAAGCGCGCGCATGAGTTCTGTCCTCCGTGCCTCTGCATTACGGAACCGCACTAGCTTCTGCAGCGGAATGGGCACTCAACGTACATGCGGCGCGTGATTCGCCTCCCCCCGGAAATCCGTGTCGGACCGCCCTGTCACTCATTCACCCCAAGCAAGAGCCTCACCCCACCCGTCGAGCGGAGTGGCAAGAACCGACTTGGGCCGTCATCGGTGACGATGGTGAAGCTGTGATGGGCGGCCGTCTCTGAGCCCTGGTCCCACGTCAGGGACCGCTTGAGGTGCGGGCCGGACTCAAGCTCAGGGTCGACCCGCGTGTGCATGTGCGTGATGCCTTCGCCATCTCGCTCTGGACCTACTACGAACCTGTGCGGTCAGAGGTCGCGCTGGTCGCCGGCCTGATTCACCGGTGCCGCGGCCTGGGCTGGGCGATGTTCTCGGCCTGGCGCTGGCGCCGAGACGACCAGATTCCCGACCGGGACCACTGGAGAGTGGAGGGGCTCAACCGCGTCCGTGCTGCACTCGATCGCTGCGGGCTGGGCTGAAATCGAGCCAGAGAGGCTGTTGGGTCCAGATCCGCTGCACCGTCTGCGGCATCTCGACACGGTGCACTGTCGAAAGCGTTCTGCACCGACACGTGCTCTCGAAACTCACCGGCACACCCAATCAGAGCAAGTGCTCACGGCCGGCGCCTGACGACGGCGGCCGGCCCAGTCGTCCTCCGCTGGGGAATTCCTACGGCCGAAGGAGTGATCAATGCATGTAGGACGTTACGCTCCAGCCCTTTCTGCACATCGTTCTCCAGGTGTCTGCCCGATCTGGGGCAAGAAGCGGAGGAGAACGTATGAGGAACGTCCAGAAGATTGCAGCGGTGGCCGCAGCCACCTGCGGAATCCTCTTCGCCGGCATCGGCGGGGCCAGCGCTTCCACCGGTCGCGAGGGGGACAACATCCCCGTACTCAGCAACATCAACACGCTCAACTGGGACGATTCGCCCTTCTGTGGAATCCAGGTCAAGACCGACGACAGCAAGCAGAAGACGTCCTGTCCGGTAGTTCACAACGAGGGCAGCTCCAACAGCCCCGTCTACATCGTCACTTTCGGTTCTTGACCTTCCACAACGGCCCGGCGGTTCGCCCGTCGGGCCGTTTGGCTTGTCCAGGCGTTGGCAGGCGTTGACAGGCGGGCGAGCGCTCCGGCCGTTGTGTCTGGTGGGCTCCCAGGGCTTCGGCAGCGCCAAGCCCCCTGCTTGCGGAGAACCCGCAGGCAGGGGGATTGTTCGTGGTCGCTTACTTCTTCTTGCCCTGCGTTTCGACCGCCCGATTTTTGGGGCAGGTCAGCGGGGCGCTCACCTCAACTGACCTGCGGTCGACCGGTCGTTGGTGGTCGTTGTCAGTCGTTCTTGCGTGGGAGTCCGTAAGCCGACGGCCCCCCACGCAAGATCCAGGCTGGTCAAACACCCCTGCATTCAGTGTGAGAGATCGTTATGGTCTCAACGCTGCTGAACTTGTACCAGCCCGCTCCGTGCACGAATCCAAAGCCATTGCTGTCGCCCCAGAATGTGCAGTTCTTGGGCACTTCATAGGCGTCGACGTCAACGCTACCTCCGCCGATGTGACTGTGCGGGGAGACGGTCTTGATGCTCTTGGGACACGAGGAGCCTATGGGCTCGTAGCTGGTACCGCAGGTCCAGTTGAGAGAAACGCGAACCCATGTGTCAGATGTGTCGTTCTGGACCTCGCCGCACGGAGTGGGAGGGAAACTGCTGCACCCCCCGAGAGAGACGGACGGGGCGTTGTTGACGGGTGTTACCGCGCTCGATGATGTCTGCATTGCCGACAGGGCTATCAGACTGCCGGCAGCGATGATCGCTGCTCTGTCACGAAATCTCATGCGCAGATCGAACAGGTTGACCTTCCCGGGAGAAAGATGCTTTTCGGACGGCAACGGGCCCTGACTTTTCGGGCTATTCGTGGGGGACGAAAGGTGCGGGGCGGCATGGAGCGCGCTGACCAGCGCAGGCTCGAAGGTCGAGCCGGCCTCCGGAGTGTGCTGAAGTTGGCCGACTCCTCGACCCCCGGCCTGTTCGTGGACCCGGCTGCCAGGGCAGGGCAACCCGGGCCCGGCAAGGGTTCGAGGCCAGCAGGCGATCAGTGCGGCTCAGTCCCCGGCTTGTTGACTGGCCGGGTCACAGCGCTGGCAGAGTGCTCATGTGTCGACTTCTGCGCAAGGCGCTACTCGAGCTCGGATCGTCGCGGCGTTCCTGCGCGACGGCAACAGGGTGTTGTTGTGCCACCGATCTCCCGAGCGCCGCTGGTACCCCGACGTGTGGGACCTACCCGGTGGACATGTGGAACCTGGAGAGCTTCCCGGTGCGGCGCTGGCCAGGGAGCTGCACGAGGAGCTCGGGATCGAGGTCGCGGTGCCTGCAGGCCCTCTGGCCAAGATCCGGGCTGCCAGGCTGGGACGATAGATTCGAGGCTCGCTGGGGCAAGAAGCTTCAAGCTGTGGGCCATGTGTGGGCCAGAATGCTCCAAATCCCACCGCCTCCGCACGATGAGCAGTGAGAACGGCCTCTGACCTGGTAACTCGGTCAGGGGCCGTTTTCGTCAGCGTTGTCCGCCAGCGACCGCGAAACTCAAAGCGAACAGCGATTTCGTCCTTGTTGATCGCAGCAGCAGCGCAAGGCAAACAAATAACGTGATCTGCTCGCCATACGTCAGTAAATCGTTACAAAAGGAGCCAAAGCGAACACGGAATCCGTAATCGTTTTGTGACCGTCGTTGAGGGTGAGGCCGCGCGCCCCCGAGTGCATGGAGGTTGCCCACACATCAACGGGTCCCTATGACCAAGGCAGGCCACAGACATCTTGAAAACCGTCGTGGCAGCGATGTCACCGTGGGTTCAAATCCCACGGCCTCCGCACTGAGAGCAGCTGAAACGGCCCCTGACCTGGATAGTCGGTCGGGGGCCGGTCGCATGCCCGGACTCTGTGGCTGCCCGGTGTTCCCCTTGGCTTACCGCTCGATCGGGCACGGCTGGGGCACGGGTGCTGCGGGTGCGCAGCCCGGATTGCGGGCTACCGCCCCGGATTACGCTCAGCCGCCAGGAGGTGCTGGTCGTTCCATGCAGGAACCGTTGTACTGCCAGCAAGCCAGTCCCGTCGCAGAATTGCGTACCCGACTGCGTCGCGAATCTCGCCATCGGCCGCTGGCCACGCGTCGCGATAATGAGCTTCCTTGACGTACCCACACCGTTGAAAGACGCGGCGCATCGCCACGTTGTCCTGACGAGTGGTTCCCTCGATCCGCCGGATCCTCGGAAACTCAGTGAACAAGTACCTGGTGAGCCAGGTCAGCGCTTGGCCTCCGAGACCTCGCCCTCGGTACTGGGAGCGGATCCTCAGGTCGAACAGCGGCGTGTCGTCACACAAGTCCATCAGTCGGATGAACCCGGCGTGGTCACTGCCTGCTGTGATCCAGAAGGCGCGGTTGTTCTCGCTGTCGTCACAGATCTCTTCAACCCACTGCCGGGCTTCAGCCTGGTCGACCACGTCCGAACCATGAAACGGCCACGTGTCGCCCGTGAGAAAGCCGACCAGTTCCGCGGCATCGGCCGATTCGAAGCGTCCATAGGTGATCTCCACGGCCGCACTCTAGAGATGGAGTACACCAGCCCGAAACCGATTTACTGGCCGGGGAAGCGTCTCCGGCGCGGGCCCGAGAGGTAGGCGGAGTCTGACCGAGTCAAGCCGACGGGGCGTCGCCCATCGATTGAGGGTGGCATCCCGCCTGGGACAGGTTCGAGCCTCATCCTTATCAGGTCGATCACAAGGGGCCAAGGACATCCATCAACCGGCTTCCTGCCTTGAGTGATCGTCCGCTGAGGTCCGGCGCCGATCGCCACTGTTCGCGGTTGTCGGTGTCAGCCGCTGGTGTCAGCCAATCGACTCCCTCCCGAGGAACCGCAAAGCCTCGCCGCGGACGCCAGCGTCGTCGTCGGCTGTGAGTGCTTCGAGTTGCTGCACGAACTGGTCCAGCTGGCCATCGGCGATCATCCAGCTTTGATGGTTGAACACCTCCCCGTCGAGCTGGTCAGCAGTCCACCACGCCTCAGCCCGTGACAGCGCCGCAAGAACGGTGCGCAGACCAACAAGATCCCGTCGTTGCAGCAGTGCCTCCGCCGTTTCTTGCGTGACTCCAGTGTCGTGAGGGTCCAACAGAAGCCGTTCAAGGACCGGCGCGACTTCTTCTCGGCCTGCAATCGTCGCAAGCTGTCTGCCTGCGGCCGCTCTGCAAGACCATGACTCCGACTCGGCGTCGCGGAGCGCTGCCATGAATCCGCCTGCCCTTTGCTCCCAGCTCACGCAGCCATGTTGCCTTCCCCTGCGCCGCGTGCCTACTTCGTTTCCAAGGTCGACTCTGGTTGATGCCGGGCCAGCGTCCCCCAACCTCAACACCCCCAGCTCCCATCCCGTACGCCGTCGACCCACACACCGTGGAGCGGGCGTGGTTCATGGCGTCCAGGTGGAGCGCGCCACTGTACGAACGATTGTGAGAATTCACCGCGGCGCTGCTCGGCAGGCCCGACCCACCGAACAATTGACGCTTCGAGCTGTCCTGTCCAGGAATCGTCGGCCGGGTGGGCGGCGCTTTGCACGCGGCCGGTCGGGCGCCTGTGACCTCATAGGAGCCCGGCCAAAGGTCCCGCCACAGTCTTGTCCAGCCGCCCGACCGGCCCGTGCGATCCCTCGCGTATCGCACGGAAGGACAGCACGACACAGGATGGCAGACCAGATCGTGGTGGTCGGCGGCGTGGACACCCACACCGACTTCCACCAGGCCGCGGTGATCGACTCCATCGGCCGGCACCTTGCCACCAAACCGTTCCCCACCACTCCTGATGGCTACCGGCGCCTGTTGGAGTGGATGCGCTCGCACGGTGATGTGCTCGTCGTCGGGGTCGAAGGCACTGGCGCCTACGGCTCCGAACTCGCCCGCTTCCTCTCGGCGAACGAGGTCACCGTCGTCGATGTTGACCGCCCCGACCGCAAGGCCCGGCGGGCCAACGGCAAGTCCGACCCCGTCGATGCCTACGCGGCCGCGACCGCCGTCCTGTCCGGCCGTGCGAACGGCCGGCCGAAAACCCGCGACGGCATCGTGGAGGCCATCCGCTCCCTGCGGGTCGTCCGGCGTTCGGCCATCAAGGCCCGCACCCAGACGATCAACCAGATCCGTACGCTCATCGTCTCGGCCCCTGCCGAGGTACGTGAACGCCTACGTGGCCTGCCCACTTACCAGCTGATCTCGCAACTCGCCCCTACAGGCGTCACCGTCGACATCCGCCCTCGCGACCTACCGATGGCGCTCATTGGCTCGGCCGGCGGCGCACTCGCCCTCTGGGCCCACGCTCCAGCCAAAGTCGCCGTACCCGTAGCGCTGCTGATCGTCCTCGACATCCGCGCCCACCGCTGGCGCCGCCGCACCTGACGGCCCAGAGACGGCCCCAGCACAGCAACAGGCCCCCTGCTCACGGAGAATCCGCAGGCAGGGGGCTTGTTCGTGTGACCCTACTTCTTCTTGCCCTGGTTCTTGACCGCCTCGATTGCGGCTGCTGCCGCCTGGGGGTCGAGGTAGGTGCCGCCGGGGGTGAGCGGCCTGAAGTCGGCGTCGAGTTCGTAGACCAGCGGGATGCCCGTGGGGATGTTCAGGCCCGCGATGTCGGCGTCCGGGATCTGGTCGAGATGCTTGACCAGGGCGCGGAGGCTGTTGCCGTGGGCGGCGACCAGGACGACGCGGCCGATGAACAGGTCGGGGACGATGTCGTCGTACCAGTACGGGAGCATGCGGAAGACGACGTCCTTGAGGCACTCCGTCTTCGGACGCAGCTCCGGCGGGAGCATCGCGTAGCGCGGGTCGTCGGACTGGGAGAACTCCGAGCCGTCCTCCAGCGGGGGCGGCGGGGTGTCGTAGGAGCGGCGCCACAGCATGAACTGCTCCTCGCCGAACTCCTTGAGCGTCTGCGCCTTGTCCTTGCCCTGCAGGGCGCCGTAGTGGCGCTCGTTCAGGCGCCACGAGCGGCGGACCGGGATCCAGTGGCGGTCGGCGGCGTTGAGCGCGAGCTGCGCCGTGCGGATGGCACGCTTCTGGACGGACGTGTGGACCACGTCGGGCAGCAGGCCGGCGTCGTTCAGCAGCTCACCGCCGCGGACCGCCTCCTTCTCGCCCTTCTCGCTGAGATCGACGTCCACCCAGCCGGTGAACAGGTTCTTCGCGTTCCACTCGCTCTCGCCGTGGCGGAGGAGGATCAGCTTGTACGGTGCGTCGGCCATACCTCAGAGCGTAATCCACGCATTCGGCCCCCGTGCGGCCCGCCCGGCAGGCGGACAGTTGACGGCATCTGTTAATTGAGTGGCCCCTCCGTGGCGCCCGATCGTAAGTTGTGCTCACCGCCAGAGCCGCTTACACCCGTGGGGGGACCGTCCATGTCCGTCGTCAGTCTCAGACGTGCCGCCCGGGAGACCGTCTCCGGGCTCCCCCGCGAGTTCTGGTGGTTGTGGACGAGCACCCTGGTCAACCGGCTGGGTGCCTTCGTCGCCACGTTCATGGCGCTGTACCTGACCCTGGACCGCGGCTACTCCGCCTCCTACGCCGGTCTCGTCGCCTCCCTGCACGGACTCGGCGGAGTGGTGTCCTCCCTGGCCGGCGGTGTGATGGCCGACCGGCTCGGGCGGCGTCCGACCCTGCTGGTCGCCCAGTCGGCCACCGCCGTGTCCGTCGCCGTGCTCGGTTTCGTGCACGACCCCGTGGCCATCGCAGCCGTCGCCTTCGTCGTCGGCGCGGCGTCGAACGCCTCCCGGCCGGCCGTGCAGGCGATGATGGCCGACATCGTGCGGCCCGAGGACCGGGTGCGGGCGTTCTCCCTCAACTACTGGGCGATCAACCTCGGCTTCGCCGTCTCCTCGATGGCCGCCGGCTTCATCGCCGAGTTCAGCTATCTCGCCGGCTTCCTGCTCGAAGCCGTCATGACGCTGGCCTGCGCGATCGTCGTCTTCCTGAAGCTGCCCGAGTCCCGGCCGGCCGCCGTCGGGGGCGGCCGGGAGGACCAGGGGGACGCCGTCGGCCTCGGGACCGTGCTGCGTGACGGGCGGTTCATGAGCGTCGTCGGGCTGTCCTTCCTCGTCGCCCTGATCTTCCAGCAGGGGTCGGTCGGTCTGCCCGTCGCGATGGGCGTGGCCGGGTTCACGCCCGCCGACTACGGCATGGCGGTCGCCCTCAACGGCATCCTGATCGTCGCGTTGCAGATACCGGTCACCCGCCTCATCGAGCGGCGGGACCCCCGCCGGGTGCTGGTCGTCTCCGCCGTTCTCGCCGGATACGGCTTCGGCCTGACCGCCTTCGCCGGGTCGGTCGGCATGTTCGCCCTCACCGTCTGTGTGTGGACGCTGGGCGAGATGCTCAACGCGCCGACGCAGACCGGGCTCGTCGTGCGGCTGTCCCCGGCGCACGGACGCGGCCGCTACCAGGGGATGTACACCCTGTCGTGGTCCGTCGCGGCCCTCGTCGCCCCGCTGATGTCCGGTTGCGTCATCGACCGCCTCGGCGCGGAGTGGCTGTGGGGCCTGTGCGCGGTGGTCGGCACGGTGGCGGCCGTCGGCTACGCGGCCCTCATGCGCCGCCTGTCCGGCCAGGGGACGGCGCCGGTGGCCGGCCCGGCGGACGCCGAGGCGAAGGTCAGCGCCGTCTGAGCGGTCCGCGGCACGGGCTGGGCGGTCCGCATGACGGACCCGTGCTCCGGCGGCGTGTCGGGCAGGTGCACACGGCGCCAGCCCGACCCGGAGGCGAACTGGAGGCCGAGAGCCGGCCGGCGCTGATCGGCGAGCGGCTGCGCGCCCACCTGCGGCTCCGGCGGGTGGGCGTGGCGGGCCCGGCCGTGCGCCGTGACCCCGTCCTCGCCCGCCGGCTGCGCGAACTCCTCGACGCGAGGGTGCCGCAGGGGCTCACCCTGGAGGAGGCGGCCGGGCTGCTGCGGACCCACCCCGCCCATCCGGTACGGGCCTTCAGCGCCGCCTACGGCATCGCTCCGCACCAGTACCTGACGTCCCGCCGGGTCGGCCGCGCCCGGCGTCTGCTGCTGGAGGGCGTACGGCCGGCCGAGGTGGCCCCGCGACCGGTTTCCACGACCGGGCCCACCTCACCCGGCACTTCAGGAGGCTGGTGGGCGTGACACCGGGGCGTTACGGCGCCGGGGCCGGGCCGTAACGCCGGGCGCGCCGAGTTCCGTCCTCCGCCGATCCCGCCGTGCGCCTCGTGGCCGAAGGGGCGTCAACCAGCCGCCCGGGTGCGGCGGTCAGTCGTCCTGACCCTGCGTCAGGTGGGTGAACGCCTCGAGGTTCCGCGTCGACTCGCCGCGGGAGACGCGCCAGGCGTACTCCTTGCGGATCGAGGAGGCGAAGCCGAGTTCCAGGAGGGTGTTGAAGCTGCCGTCCGCGGCCTCCAGGACCTGTCCGAGCATCCGGTCGACCTCGTCGGCGGTCACGGCGGCAAGTGGCAGCCGCCCGGTGAGGTAGACGTCCCCGTGCCGGTCGACGGCGTAACTCACGCCGTACAGCTTGAGGTTGCGCTCCAGGAGCCAGCGGTGGACGCCGGCCTCGTTCTCGTCGGGGTGGCGGATGACGAAGGCGTTCAGGGAGAGCGAGTGCCGGCCGACGATCATCGACAGGGTGGTCGACAGCTTCCGGGTGCCGGGGAGCTTGACCACGTAGGTGCCGGGTTCGGGGCTCTCCCACTCCACCTCGGCGTCCTTCAGGACATCTTCGACGACCTCGTTCGCCTGCCGCTGCTCTGCCTCACCCATGAGGCGAGCGTACGCGACGCCGGTGGGCCTGCAGTGCTGCCGTGTACACGTCGACCGTGGCGCCGGCCGCGGTGTCCCAGCCGAAGGACTGCGCGTGCCGGGCGGCGGCGGCGCCCATCCGGTCCGGCAGCCGCGGGTCGTCGGCGAACTCCCCCAGGACGCGCGCGTACTCGGCCGGGTCGTGTCCCTGGACCAGGAAGCCCGTCTCGCCGTCCCGCACGGCCACCGGCAGCCCGCCGACCGCGGCCGCGAGCACGGGCGTGCCGGCCGCCTGCGCCTCTATCGCGACCAGGCCGAACGACTCGCTGTAGGACGGCATGACCAGGACGGACGCGGCCCGGAACCAGTCGGCGAGCTGTTCCTGCCCCACCGGCGGCCGGAACCGGACGACGTCGGCGATGCCGAGCCGGGCCGCCAGCTTCTGCAGTCCCTCGGGCTTGGCGAGGCCGCTGCCGCTGGGGCCGCCGACCACGGGGACGACGATGCGGGAGCGCAGCTCGGGCCGCCGGTCCAGGAGGACGCCCACGGCGCGCAGCAGCACGTCGGGGGCCTTCAGCGGCTGGATGCGGCCGGCGAACAGCGGGACGAGGGCGTCCTGCGGCAGTCCGAGGCGGGCCCGCGCGGCGGCGCGGCCGTCCGCCGGACGGAAGCGGGCGAGGTTCACGCCGGGATGCACGACGGCGACCTTGGCGGGATCGGCCGCGTAGTACCGGACGAGGTCGTCGGCCTCCTCGGCGGTGTTCGCGATCAGCCGGTCGGCGGCCTCGACTATCTGGGTCTCGCCGATGACGCGGGCCGCGGGCTCGGGGGTGTCACCGGCCGCGAGGCTGGCGTTCTTGACCTTGGCCATGGTGTGCATGGCGTGCACCAGGGGAACGCCCCAGCGCTCGGCGGCGAGCCAGCCCACGTGGCCGGAGAGCCAGTAGTGGGAGTGGACGAGGTCGTAGTGGCCGGGGCGGTGTCCGGCCCACGCCTGCATCACGCCGTGCGTGAAGGCGCACAGCTGCGCCGGCAGGTCCTCCTTGGCGAGCCCCTCGTAGGGGCCGGCGTCGACGTGCCGGACGAGGACGCCGGGGGCGAGCTCGACGGACGGCGGCAGGCCTCCGGCGGTCGCCCGGGTGAAGATCTCGACCTCGACGCCCTGAGCGGCGAGGCGCTGTGCGAGCTCCACGATGTAGACGTTCATGCCGCCCGCATCGCCCGTGCCGGGCTGGTGCAGCGGCGAGGTGTGCACGGAGAGCATGGCCACGCGACGGGGGCGGCGGTACAGCCTCAGCCGGGGGCCGGCTGCCGCAGAGCGACGCCCGAGCCTGCTGGCGTACTGGCTCACGTGGCGGTCCTCCTCGCTGCGGGCATGCCGGACGGAGGGCGCCGGGCGCCCTTCCAGTCGTAACGCCGGAGGGGAGGGGTCCATTTCCGCCGGGAGCCTCTTTACCCAATCATTACGGATCTCCCTCAACGGTTCGATGCCAGGTGGCATGGCGGGGTGACGCGGGCGGGTGGTGCGTTGCCGATGCCCGGCGACTCGGGGTCCGCAGAAGGTGGGCGGCGCCTGCCGGGGAGTGGGCGCCGCCCCTCGGGTGCGGCAGCGCCCTTCGGATGCGGGCCCTCCGGGTGCGGGCGGCGGCCTCCGGCGGCCCGCTTACCCTGGAAGCCATGACATCCCGCGCAGCCGCCCGCCCCGTGGGAACGGTGACGCGCGGGACGACCAACCCGAACCGGCTCCGCCGCATGGACCGCTGGATCGCGGCCGTGCACGGCGCCGAGCTGCGCCGGATCGCCGATCCGCTGGCCGTCGACCTCGGTTACGGTGCCGCACCCTGGACGGCCGTGGAGCTGCTGCACCGCCTGCGCACCGTGGCGCCCCGCACCTGTGTGGTGGGCGTCGAGATCGACCCGGCCCGGGTCGCCGCGGCCGAGCCGTACAAGCGGGACGGGCTGATGTTCCGGCACGGCGGTTTCGAGGTCCCCGTCCCCCGGCGAGCGCACCTCATCCGCGCGGCGAACGTGCTGCGGCAGTACGACGAGGACCAGGTCGCCGCCGTCTGGCAGCGGCTGTGCGCGCGGCTCGCGCCGGCGGACGGGCGCGCGCGTGGCGGCCTGCTGGTCGAGGGCACCTGCGACGAGATCGGCCGGCGGCACGTGTGGGTGGCGCTCGGCCCGGACGGCCCGCGCACGGTCACCTTCGCGTCCCGCCTCGGCTCGCTGGACCGCCCCTCCGACCTGGCCGAACGCCTTCCCAAGGCGCTCATCCACCGCAACGTCCCGGGCGAGCCCGTGCACGCCTTCCTGCGCGACTTCGACCGGGCCTGGGCGGCGGCCGCGCCCTACGCCTCCTACGGCGCCCGCCAGCGCTGGATCCGGACGGTGCGCGACCTCACGGCCGACTGGCCGGTGACGGACGGGCCGGTGAGGTGGCGGCAGGGTGAAGTGACGGTGGCCTGGCAGGCGTTGGCCCCGCGCTTCTGACACGCCTCACGGCCGGCCGTCCGAGCCACGCGCGTGTGCCCGGCGCCCGATGCCCACGCCGCCCGCCCCGCCCTGCCGTTGCTCTGCCCGCCCTGCTCTGCCCGCCCTGCTCTGCCCTGCACCGACCGCCCCGCCCCGCGACACGCCGCCGGGAACGATTGTGCTGAGGTGTTCGTCACATCCTCGGGGAGATCGCCATGAGGGGGGCGTGCAGGGGGGTAGCGAGCTGTAGTCCGGCCGGGTCACGGTCATCCGCACCGGCACGGCATCTGTCGTTCTGCCCCGCGACGTGGCACGATCCCCCCGGTGGCCATAAGTTACTGACGGTTAATCAGACGACTGGGGGCTCAGGATGGGACGGGGCAGGAGCAGCGTGCTCGCGGCGGCCGTGACCGTGGTCTGCGCGGTCACCGTGCTGGCGGCACCGGGCACGGCGTTCGCCAACGCGCGACCCGAGCCCGCCACGTCGCCCACCGGGACGGCCGGCGGTACGTCCGCCCCGTCTCCCGGCACCTCCCCCACCGCCTCCCCGAGCCTCCCGCCGGACAAGGACCTGGAGGCCGTCCGCACCAGGCTGGACACGCTCTACCACGACGCGGCCGTCGCCACCGACGCCTACAACGCCGCGGAGGAGAAGGCGGAGGAGCAGTCCGCCGAAGTCGTCGACCTGGCCCGGAAGATCGTCGACGGCCAGGAGCGGCTCGACGACCTGAAGGACCGCGTCGGCGCCGCGGCCCGGGCGCAGTACCGCGGGGCGGGGCTGCCTCCCGAGGCGCGGCTGGTGCTCAGCGACGACCCGCGGCAGTTCCTCGACGGCGCGGGCCGGGTGCTGCAGGGCGAGCGCGCGGCCAACAGCCTGCTCGCGGAACTGAACCGCACCCAGCAGGACTTGAAGCGTTACCGGGCGGACGCCGCCGCGCAGTGGCGCAAGCTGGAGGCGAACCGCAAGGCCAGGGCCGCGGCGAAGAAGAAGATCGAGCAGCGCATCGACGAGGCCGAGAAGCTCCAGTCCACGCTGGAGAAGCGGCAGCAGGAGCGCCTCGCGCGGCTGGAGCAGGAGGCCGCCACGAAGGCGCAGACGGCCTGGCTCGGCACCGGCGTGCTGAAGGAGATCAGCGGCATGGCGTCCGCGCAGGGCAGGAAGGCCGTGAAGTACGCCACCGACCAGATCGGCAAGCCCTACGAATGGGGCGCCGAGGGTCCGCGGACGTACGACTGCTCGGGGCTGACCTCGCAGGCCTGGGCGTCGGCCGGCCGGCCCATCCCGCGCACCTCCCAGGAGCAGTGGCGGCAGTTGGAGCACGTCTCCGTGCACGACATGCGTCCCGGCGACCTGATCATCTACTTCGGTGACGCCAGCCACGTCGGGATGTACATCGGGGACGGGGCGGTCGTGCACGCCCCGCGGCCGGGCCGGACGGTGACGATCGCGGGCGCGGGGACCATGCCGATCCTCGGCGTGGTCCGTCCCGACGCCCACTGACGCCGCTGTCCCCGGCGCCCGCCGACGCCGCAGTCTTCGGCGCCCGCCGCCGCCGGCGCCCCCGGCGGCCTCGCCGTCCCCCGGCGCCCGTCGGTGCCGTCGTTCCGGCGCCCGCCGCGCTGCGAACGCGCCGGTGAGCTGGGACACGTGACCCATCGCACCCCCTTCCGCCGCCAAACCCGCCCCCGAGGTGACGTTCGTCATCCCGGGCCCGGCCGGGGCCTGTCCAACTCCGCCGGAAAACGCGGCATATGACAGGGGCCGAAGAGCGGCCGACCCGCCTTACACCATTCCGCTGCGGCGCCGACTACCGCTATGGTCCCCGTCGGTGGGGCGAGGTCCCTCGTACCCGCCACGCCCTCGGGGGGAGGGAAGGAACCCAGGACGATGCCCGTGCCCGTACCGCGGCAGAGAGTGATCCCGGCCGCGGAGAGCGGTCAGGCGCAGACCGTGTTCCACGGCGGCGGCCCCTCCGCAGCACAGGCCCCGCGCATGGAGGCCACGGTCGAGAGGGACGCCCGCGACGCCGGCGGCACCAACCTCACACTGCTGCTGATCGAGAACGACCCCGGCGGCTCGCCGATCGTGCCCGAGCTGCTCGACTCGGCCGGCAAGCCGATCCGTGTCCGCAGGGCCCGCAACCTCACCGAGGCCGAGCGGCTGCTCACGGACGACGTCCACTGCATCCTGCTGGACCTCGCGCTGCCCGCGCCCGGCCGGTCCGGTTCCGATGACGACGAGCTGGCCGTGCTCAAGCACGTGCTCCGGCTCGCGCCCCGGCACGCCGTGCTCGCGCTCACGGCGTCCTGCGACGCGGAGCGGGGCGCGGAGGCCGTGCGCGTCGGTGCCCAGGACTACCTGTTCCGCGACGAGCTGGACGGGCGGCTGCTGAGCCGCGCGATCCGGTACGCGGTGGAGCGGAAGCGCTCCGACACCGCCGAGCGCCGACTCGCCGAGGGCAAGCTGCGCGCCCAGGAGAACCGCCGGCTGGAGCGCGGCCTGCTGCCGACCCCCCTGCTGGACGGGTCGTCGCTGCGCTTCGCCGCCCGCTACCGCCCCGGCCGCTCCCGCGCGCTGCTCGGCGGGGACTTCTACGACGCCGTCCGCACGCCCGACGGCACCGTGCACGCCATGATCGGCGACGTATGCGGCCACGGCCCGGACGAGGCGGCGCTCGGCGTGGAGCTGCGCATCGCCTGGCGGGCACTGACGCTGGCGGGGCTGTGCGGGGACCAGCTGCTCGGCACGCTGGAGCAAGTGCTGGAGCACGAACGCCCCGACGACGAGATCTTCGCGACGATGTGCACGGTGGACATCGCGCCCGACGGGCGCCGCGCGGGGCTGTGCCTGGCCGGCCATCCGGCACCGCTGGTCGCCCGCCCCGGCAGGCCCGCCGCGCTGCTGCCGTACGACAACAACGGGCCGGCCCTCGGCCTGCTGCCCGGTGCCCGCTGGCCCCGGCTCCAGGTGGAGCTGGGCGCGCAGTGGAGCCTGATGCTCTACACGGACGGCCTGATCGAGGGCCGGGTCGGCGAGGGCGGCGAGCGGCTCGGCCAGGACGGCATGGTGGAGATGGTCCGCCGCCAGCTGGACCAGGGCCTGCACGGCGAGGACCTGCTGCGCGCCGCGGTGAACGAGGTGCGCGACCTCAACGGCGGCGAGCTGACGGACGACGTCGCGGTCGTCCTGCTCGACCGGGCGCCCTAGTACTGCAACGTTGCACCGTTGCAGTACTAGGGCCTGTCCGACAATTCCCGTCTGCCGTGCGACGCCATGCACGCACTCTCGCCGGACCGCGGGCGAGACCGACGCGCCGCGGTCGGGGCGTCGGCGGGACCTGCGCGCCGTAGCCGGGCCGTGGGCGAGCCCGGGGACCGGCTGCCCGCGGGATCCGGCGGTCGCCGCGGGGCGGCCGAGCCGCTGCGGCCGACCGCCGACGCAGTGACCGCCGCCCCCGCCCGCAACCGGCCTCCGGACCGGCCGACCGGCTACCGGCTACCGGCCCCCGTTGTACGGCCCGTACGGGCCGTCGCTGCTGCTTCCGCGGCGGCGGCCCCAGCCGCTGCCGCCCGACACCTGCTTCAGCGCGGGCCGGACGTCGACGATGTAGACGATGCTCGCGATCACACCGATGACCGGCAGGAACGAGAGGATCGAGAACAGGTAGCTCACGACCAGCGCGAGTCCCAGGATGATCAGCCAGAACGCCTTGTTCTGCTTGTCGGCCGCGCGGAAAGCGTCCTCGCGCCGGAACGCGGCGTCGAACAGCCCGAACGCGGCGAGCGCCATGAGAAGGATCTTCAAGAGCCCCAGAAACCCAACGAAGCCCAACATCAGCATGCTGCCCACCGCCCGATCTCTCCGACTCCCATGCGGTCACCGTACCCGTACAACGGGCCGGGCACCCCGAGGGTGCCCGGCCCGTGACCGTGCCGTCCGCGCGGGCGGGCGGCACGTGCCTCACTCGGTGGGCGGCGTGTTCTTGCGGCCCACCGGCTTGCGGGCCGGACCCTTCTTCATCGAGCCCTTCTTGTCCCCGAGGGGCTCGGACACGATCGCCGCGGACTCGCCCCGCTTGTCCTGGTTGTTGTGGCCGCTCTGGCCGCCCTGGCCGTTCTGGCCGTCCGGCTTGGCCTCGCCCACGACCGGGTCGGTCTTCTTCGGCGGCTCGACCGCGATGGCGAGCTCCTCGACCTCCTCGGCGATGTCCTCGATGCCCTCGGCGGCCTGACCGCGCCAGGTCCGCACGGTCTGCTCGCCGTGCTCGGCGACCTTCTCGTAGGTCTCGCGGGCCTTGACGGCGTACTCGGCGGCGACGCCGACGCCGCGCAGGGCGATGTCCTGGGCGGTCTCGCCGAGCTTCTTCAGGTCGGCGTCGAGGCTGCTGCCGAGCTTCTTCAGGTCGGCGTCGAGGCTGCTGCCGAACTTCTTCAGGTCGGAGTCGAAGGAGCCGAGGAACTCGCCGAGCCTGGCCTGGAGGCTCTCCTGGGTCTCCTTCACCCGGGCGCCGGCCTCCTTGGCGCGGGCGGCGGCCCGCTCCTGGACGGCCTTCGGGTCGGCGTTGCGCACCGCGTCGATGCGAGCGGGGGCCTCGGCGCGCAGCTGCTCCACCAGGGCGGGCACCTTCTTGGCCTGCTGCAGGGCCAGGTCCGCGGTGCCGGCGGCGAAGTAGAGCGGCGTGGGGTCGCTGAGGGTCTTGCGCAGGTCGTCGGTGATGGCCATGGTGATGGTCCTCCCGGGTCGCTTTTCGGCTGAGGGTTTTTGGTGTCCGCGGTCGGCCGGCTGCCACCGCCCGGCTCCGGGGGGAGCCAGGGATCAGCCGGCCCGGCGCGAACCGGCGTCGTTGCCGCCGGACGTGCGGGTACGCCGTGCGGCACGGGGGCCGCCGTGCGTCTCGGCGGACGGGCGTATGCCCTCGCCGGCCGTCAGCGGGCCGTGGCCGGCGGTGCCGCCGTCCTGAGGTTCGTCCGCCGCGCCGGGCGTGGGCGCGTCGGCCGCGCCTCCGCTCCGCTCACGGGTGTCATCCGGTCTCCGGGACGACGCGCCGTCCTGCTCGGAGGCGTCGTCCCCGCCGTCCGCCGAGGTGATCCGGAACCCGTTCTCCTTGCGGAAGGACTCGTAGATCTGCAGCAGCACCTGCTTCTGCCGCTCGTTCAGCGTGGGATCGGCGAGCACGGCGGCGCGCGTCGCACCTTCGCGCTGCCACTCCTCCCGGTCCCGCTCGGCGTCGAGGATGCCGGCCCGCACGTACAGCGTCTCCGCGGAGATGCGCAGGGCCTTCGCGACCTGCTGGAGCACCTCCGCGCTCGGCTTGCGCAGCCCGCGCTCGATCTGGCTGAGATACGGATTGGACACCCCGGCGGCGTCGGCGAGTTGCCGCAGCGACAGCTGCGCGTTGCGCCGCTGCTCGCGCAGGTACTCACCGAGGTTGCCGACGTTGAGCGATGCCATGCCTCCACTGTGCACCCACTTCGCTAACAATTGCAAGCACTGCGCTTGCAAGAGTGCGCCATGCAGCGCGCCGCCGCGCTGCCGAGCCCGCGCGGCGGCGGCCGGCCGTGCGGGGTCCGGGCGGCGCGTCGTCCGCGGCCCGGCCGCGCCGGGGTGCGCTACGCCAGGGCGCGGGCGAGGCAGGGGTTCGCCGTCGCGCGGACGGGCAGGCCAAGGGAGCCCGTCGCCACCGCGAGGGTCATCGCGTAGGAGTCGACCGCCCGGCGGACGTTGGGGGCGTCCAGGCCGGCGCCGGTCACCAGGCGGTCCAGGTCGACGTAGGCGGACCGGACGGTCTCGATCCACCGGTACACGCGCCAGTCCTGCCGCCAGCCGGCGGTGTACTCGGCGGGCAGGCGACCCTCCCAGCGCCGGAACATGCGCTCGCGGATCTCCGGACGGGTCGGGGTCAGGTGCATGTGCCGCGCCAGGTCGTACAGCGGGTCGCCGATCAGGGCCATCTCCCAGTCGATGATGGTCAGGGCCAGGGCGTCGGAGCGGCGCACGAGGTTCCACGGGTTCAGGTCGCCGTGCAGCAGGGCCGGCCTGCGCGGGCTCACCTGGTAGCGGGACAGGATCTGCCCGAGCCGGGAGGCGTCGGGCAGGCCGAGGAGCCGGGCCAGTTGCCGGGACTCCTTCGGCAGGCCCGCCACCAGCAGGACGAGCTGGTCGCACAGCCAGGTGTAGAAGGCCTCCGTGCCGGCGACCGGGTCGAGCATCCCGTAGTCCACTTGCGTCAGCGCACAGAGCTGGTCGACCAGGCCGTCGGCCTCGTGCGGCAGCAGGCCGTGCACCGGGTGGCGGGGCGGGCAGTCGAGGTCCTCCGGTCCGACGTACGTGTGGACGGCGAAGGGCTCCCCCCGGTGGCTGCTGCCCAGGGCGAGGGCCCGCGGCGCCCCCACGGGGGCGTCCGACAGCTCCACGGCCCGCAGGACGGCGTGCTCGCTGAGGAAGCTCGGCTCCCGCCGGCAGACGTTCGCCAGCCTGCGCCGGACCACGACCGGACCGGCCACCTCCGGCACCCGGACGACGGAGTTGAGGTGCGCGGTGCCCTTGAACACCCGGCCGGCCGGCGCCATGCCCTCGGCGAGCAGGGCGTGACCGACGGCCGAGGCCGGGAAGTCGGACCGCGGCGCAAGCCGCGGGTCCCACGTCCACGGGATCGCCGTCCGGACCGCGCCGGCGCACCGGGCCGCCGTCCGCGCGGTCCGCCACCGGAAGAGGACGCGTTCGATCTCCTCCGGCCCCGGGACGTTCCTGAGCCCGAGCGGTTCGGCAGCCGTCCGCAGGGCCCGGTGCACACGGGCCGTCGCCTCCTCCAGGCTCTCCTGGCCGGGCGCGTCCTCCAGGGCCCCGGCGGCCCGCATCACCTCCGGGTAGACGGACTGCGCCCGCTCGAAGGCGAGGTAGTGGGGCAGGTCCCTGGCCAGGCCGTGCACGGCGGCCGGGCGGATCCGCCGCATGGCCGCGGCCCAGGCCGCGATCACCTCGTCCCACTGGGACGAGGGGTAGCGCATCCGCACCAGGTGCGTGGCGAGGTCGTGGAGGGGATCGCCGTAGCCCGCCAGCTCCCAGCCGACGCAGACCAGCGGCGGGACGCCGCCGTGGGGCACGATCAGGTTGCCGCGGTGCAGATCGGTGTGGAGCAGGCCGTAGGGCCGCCGCGTCATGGCGGGAGCCCGGTCGGCCAGCCGCACCAGCGCGTCCTCCGGGACGCCGAGGGCCGCGAACAGCCCGCCGAACACGGGCCGGCCGGCCTGCCGGATCTGCCGGTCCGCCTGCCGGGCCAGCGTCCGCAGGAAGCCCTGGCTGTCGGTGTCGTTGCCGGACCGGCCGGCCGGCAGCGGCGGCAGCGCTCCCCTGCGCACCTGGGCCAGCCGTGCCAGCAGGCCCGTCAGCGCCTCGATGAGCCCGCTGCCGACGGGCGTGCCGTCGGGGTGGACGCCGGACAGCGGCACGCCGTCCACATGGCTGTGGATGGCGAAGCCGTCCCCTTCCCACAGGCACCGCGGTGTGTGCGGCAGGACGCTGCGGACGGCGTCGAGGATCCGCGCCTCGTCGTCCCACGTCCGGACCGCCACGGGCGGCGTCCCGGTGGGGCGGATCCGCACGAGCACGGACGTCCCGGCGGGCCGGCCCAGCAGTCGCGCCACGTGTCCCGTCAGGGGCAGCACACGGTCGCGGTGGTGGTGCCCGCCGCTCGTCCGGCCCGCGTCGGCCGCCCGCCGGACGAAGGCCTGGACGTCGCGGGCGGCGCGCTCCCCGGGAGGGCGACGCAGGGGAGGAGGTGCGCCCACGGCCGCTCCAGGTACTCGCGCAGAAGGAAAGTAGCCACACGGTATGTCACCGGACATACCCGGCACGACCGGAGCGCGGCCGGCGTCGGCACAACGGGTGGTGCGCCCTCGCCCGCGCATCCGGTGCGTGTCAGCACCTTCGAGGACGGCTTGTGCACTGCCTCTTGCGTGCCGGACAGGGGGGAGCGGAGCTGTTGCTCACGCGGTGCGGGCATGCTACAGCACCGCCCTGGTGCCGAAGTGACACGTCTTCAGCGCCCCACCGTGTCCGCACGGGCTCGCGCCCCCGGCCCCCGCGCGGCGGGCGCGGGGGCGGGGCCCGGGGAGTGCGGGTCGGTGGCGCGGGCGGCGCGGGCCGGCCGGCCGCCGGACCGGACCCGGTCCCGGCGTCGGTACGGCGGTGGGGTTCGGGTGCCCGCCCGCTCAGGGGTGGACGCGCAGGATCCGCAGCACGGGCTCCAGCGAGTCCACCACCCTGGTGGCGCCGGCCTCGCGCAGGAGCTTGGCCTTGCGCGCGTTGTGCGCGTAGCCGAGGAACGGGACCCCGGCCCGCGTGGCGGCCTCCAGGTCCGAGGGGGTGTCGCCGATCATCAGAGCGTCCGGCGGGGCGCAGCCCAGGGTGTGCAGGGCGCGGTCGAGGCAGTGCGGGTGGGGCTTGAGCAGCCGCAGGTCCGCGGTGCGGCCGTAGACGTGGGGGGCGAAGCAGGACAGCAGGCCGCGGCCGTCCAGGTAGGCGCGCACCACGCGGGGGGAGTTGTTGGTGGTGATGGCCAGCCGCGCGCCCACCGCCGCCCAGGTGCGGATCAGCGGGTCGGCCCAGGCGGTGGGCATGGCCGAGGAGGCCGCCCGCAACTCCTCCTGGGTGAGGCGTTCCTCGAGCGCGGCCACCAGGTCGCTGCCGGGGTGCCGGCGGTCGACGGCCCGCAGCACGACGTGCGGGTCCAGCAGTTCGCGTTCCGATGCCGTCAGCAGGCCGTGCAGGCCCTGTCTCTCCAGCCAGTCGACCAGGTCGCGCGCGACCCGTTCCGCCGAGTGGCCGGCGAAGAGCCGGCAGATGGGGCCGTCGAAGTCCCAGAGCACCACCCGAGCGGCTTCGATCAGTTCCCGCAATCTTCCGGTCTCGTTCTCTGTCTTCGCCGCCACCAGTTCTGTGTGCTCGGTGTCAGAAGTCACTAGGAGAGTGTCAGGTCGGACGTGATGGTTTCCCAGAGGGCGTCGAACCACTTCTGGGATTCCGCCACGAACGCGGCGTCCCGCTGCCCGCCGCCGGCCGCGAAGGAGAACAGGAGCGACTCGGTCCCCATGACGTCGTACATGTCCAGCGTGCCGCCGTCGGACGGCTCCTCGCGGCGGGTGATCATGTAGTACGCGATCAGCGCCTCCGCTCCGTTGAGCAGGTACAGCTTGACCGGCGGGGTGAACGGCAGCGCGCGGAAGGCCACGCGCACGTCGACGCCGTGGGAGTAGCGCAGCGCGCGCAGGTTGTGCTGGAGGACCTGGCCCTGGGCGTTGCGCTGGGCCAGCCACCGCTGGTGCACCGGGTCGTCGTCGGCCTCGTCGGCGTCGACCGAGGTGGGGAAGGCGAGGTTGATCTCCCGGGACGGCAGCAGGATGCGGACGTCGATCGACTCGGGGCGCAGCCGGCCCTCGTGGATCAGGCGGAGCGGCTCGCCCAGCGCCAGCATCAGGGTCTCGGCGGTCAGGCACGCCGCGTCGATCCGCACGTTCCGCGCCGCGAACGCCTCCGTGAGCCGGGGCGCCAGGCCCACCATCGTCGGCTGCGGGTCGGCGCCGGCCGAGGCGGGAGCCGCGACCCGCGGCGGGCTGCCCTTGCTGACGTTGCTGAGCAGACCGTCCTCCTGGAGCACCCGGAGGGCCTGGCGGACCGTGCCGCGCTCCACGCCGAACTCCCCGGCGAGTTCGGCCTGGGTGGGCAGGCGGTCGCCCGGCCTGAGCTCGCCCGTGCGGATCCGTTCCCGCAGCGTGTCGGCGATCTCCCGGGGTGAGCGTCTCCTGCTGCCGTTCACTGCCACGTTCTCCTGGGTCACGACCAAACGCTACAACTTTGACCAATCCAGCGGGAGTTGTCCCGCACCTGTTTATGAACACCTGCCAAGTGGGGACAACTTAACCAGAGTTGGCAACCAACTAGTGCGAGTTGGCGGAACTTTGGCCTCCTCGTCCCGCTCCCCGTCCCGCCCAGGCACTCCGAAGGGGGAATCGCCGTGCCCGTCCTCGCTCTTCTCTCCGCCCTCCTCGTCGTCGCCGTCGAGCAACTGGTCCAGTGGAAGTACGGCGCCCTGGGCATCGTCGGCCTGCTCACGCTCACCGTCGGCATCAAGGCCGACAGCCCGAAGGCCATCTCCGTCGGGGCCGTGCTGCTGGCAGTGCTGGTCACCGGGCCCGCCCTGTGAGCCATGGGCCGCCTCCGCGGGGGACGGCCCGGCGACGCCGCGGCCGACCGGCGGGGACAAGGCGCCGATCTTGGCCGGATCCAGCCGCCCGATGCGGCTCCGGCGCGCGGGCCCGTCGAGAGCCGGCAGGGTGCAGAGCCCAGGTCGCGACGACGCCACCTCCTGGTGTGACCGCCGTGGCCACCGGGGCGCCCTCCGTCCACTGGCGAGGGCGTGCTTCCGGTCCACGGCCGAACGGTGCGACTTCCCGCCATCCTCCGGAAGGTGCCGGAAAGGTGGTTATGAGTAGCTTCCAAGTGGCAATAAGAACAGTGAAGTTGGCTGCCAACTTCAACGACATGGTCACACTTCCCGACTGTTGGCCAAAGCACGGCGCACAGCCGGGATCGCCGGACCGCGCTTCCCCCCGGAGGGGAGCCGGGAGCTCGGCCGGCCGCACCGTCACAACCGAACACCGCCGCA
Source organism: Streptomyces sp. NPDC003697 (assembly GCF_053587115.1). Taxonomy (NCBI): domain Bacteria; kingdom Bacillati; phylum Actinomycetota; class Actinomycetes; order Kitasatosporales; family Streptomycetaceae; genus Streptomyces; species Streptomyces sp. NPDC003697. Next base: position 51,445 of record NZ_JBSFNN010000006.1, on the reverse strand, counting down.
CAGTCACAGGCGCATACCCCGGCACAGCCACAACCGAATACCGAGGCACCGTCACAACCGAACACCGCGGGCCGGTCGACACGCCACCGTGCGACAGAGCCCGGGGCCCCGGGCCCGGTCCGACGACCCACGGCCCGGGGCCCGCAGCGCACAGCCACAACCGCATACCGCACAGCCACAACCGAACAGCACAGCTACGGATGCGTCGTCCCTGTCGCCGGCAGGAAGGAGCGCTCAGAACATGTCCGGGCACCAAGGCCGCCTGGACGTACGCAGCAGGGCGTCGGCCACTCGGACGGCGCCCGCTCGTTCCTCCTGGACCGTGCCCAGCGCCGCGAGCCGCACCGCCGACTCGTCGCCGAGCCACAGGGCGGCCAGCTCGGACACGCCCAGGGTCAGGTCAGCGCTCCGCGTCGTCGGCGTGCAGGACGCCCCATCGGGCGACGCCTCCAGCCGCAGCCGCCCGCCGGTCAGACCGCCCGGGTCGGTCACCTCCAGCACGAGCGTCCCCTCCCCCTCGTACGTGCGCGCCTGGAGGGCCCGCGGGACGTCCAGGATCCGCACCCACAGCCAGTCCGCCTGCGTGGTGATGCGCGCGGCCCTCGGGTCCGGCAGATAGAGCGGAAGCAGGTCGTCGGGGGCGCGGTAGCCGGTCCTGACCCGCGTGATCCAGTCGATCGAGCACAGATAGCGCCACAGCGCCCGCTCGGCCGCCGGGGACACCGCGATGAGGCTCTTCACCGTGGCGGTGTTCAGCGGCTGCTTGCCGTCCCCCCAGGTGTCGTCGCACACATAGCCGACCAGCCCCTCGACCGTGCCGTCGGCCGAGCGGTACAGGGCGTGGAAGGGCTCGGTCCAGGGGCCGGGTTCCGGGCGCAGCGCACCGGTGGCCACCTGCCACCAGCGTTCGTCGCGGCTGATGACGCCAGGTCGGGAGCGCCGCAGCCGTTCATGCAGCTCCGGGCCGAGCTTGCGTACGTCCCCGCCGTCCACCAGGTCGATGCGGCCGCCGTCGTCGGGTCCGGACCACCGGGGGTCGAGACCCGTCCTGGGCACGTCGATCGTCCACTCCGCCGTGCTCACGGCCGGCCCGAAGCCGTAGCGGCCGTAGATCGGGTACTCGGCGGCGATCAGCGTCGCGACGGTGTCGCCGCGCTCCTTCGCGGCCGCCAGGTCCCGAGTCATCATCCGGGTGAGCAGGCCGCGGCGGCGATGGGTGGCGGTGACGGTGACGCCCGTGACGGCGTCCGCGGCCACCGGGGCGCCGCCGACGGCGGTGAGTTCCTGGTCGAAGGAGCGGAATGTCGCCACGCAGCGCCCCGCGTCGAAGGCGCCGAGGTACCGGCCGGTGGAGAACTGACCGCGGCGGGCCTCCAGTTCCTCGTCGGACACCTGCGGGGCGCGCAGGAAACCGGTTCTCACGGCACGCAGCCAGTCGGGGAACTCGGCTTCGGTGATCGGGCGGACATCGATGTCGGAGCTGCGGCCAGTCATGGCTCGACCGTATGCGGCCGCGAGTGAAGGTGTCGCGGGTATTTTCCCGCCCGCCCGGCCCCGCCGGGCCGCCCCCGTCCGCGCCTCGGCCGTTCCCGGCCTTCCGGGGACCTCCCCACGGCCCGCGGAACGGCGCGCCGCTCCGGCCGGCGCCCCGGCCTCAGAAGGCCGCCCGTATCTCCCCCACCTCGCGGCCGCCGCCCAGCAGGGGCGCGTGGCCGATGCGCCGCAGGACCGGGGCGTCCACGCCGAGCAGGGCCAGCGCGCGGGCCAGGACCGGACCGAGGGCGCGTGTCGCGCCGTCCTCCACCTTGAAGGCGAGGGCGCGGCCGTCGGGCAGGGCGACCGCCTGGACGGCCTCCGCGCCCATCTTGGACAGGGCGCCGGGCACCTCCCGCATCAGCCAGGTGTCGGGGCGGCGGGTGCCGGCGACGTACTCCGGGTGGGCGCGCATCGCGTCGGCGACCCGGCGCTCGGCGGTGCCGGGCGCGGCGAGGACGAAGGAGCGGAACGCGCGCGCCAGACCGGTCAGGCCGATCGCCATCAGGGGCGCCCCGCAGCCGTCGGTGCCCGCGGCCGCCACCGGCTCGCCGGCGGCCTCCTCGACCACCTCGTGGATGAGCCGCTGCAGCGGATGGCCGGGATCCAGGTAGGACTCCAGCGGCCAGCCGCGCCGGGCGCACACCGCCAGCATGGCCGTGTGCTTGCCCGAGCAGTTCATCACCACCCGCTCGGGGACCCCGCCGGCGGCCAGGTAGGTGTCCCTCTCCTCCGGGTCCAGCGGGAGGTCCGGCGGGCACTGCAGCCGCTCCGGGGTCAGCCGGTACTCGTCGAGCATCTTCTGCACCAGGTCGCGGTGGAAGGTCTCCCCCGAGTGGCTCGCCGCCGCGAGGGCCAGCCGCTCCCCGTCCAGCTCCAGGCCGGCGCGCAGCACGCCCGCGGCCTGCATGGGCTTGTTGGAGGAGCGCGGGAAGACGGGCGCGGCCACGTCCCCCAGCGCCAGCTCCACCGACCCGTCCGCGTCCAGCAGCACCAGGCTGCCGCGATGCCGTCCCTCCACGAAGCCGGAGCGCACCACCTCGGCGAGGACGGGCGGCACCGCGGCGGCGGACGGGGAGGACAGGACTGCGGACGCGGACATCGACGGTGGCCTTCCGGGCTGGGACATGCGGAGACCCGCCCGGAGCGGGGCCCGGGGTCTCCGGGCCGCCCGCGTCACATGAGCAGGTCGTCTACTTGCGCTTCCCCTTCACGGTACCTGCGCGCGATCTCCGCGCTGCAGTCGTCGGCCGTCCGCTGCAGCCGCTGCCGCCGCCGGGACACCTGCTGCTCGTAGCCGACCAGGCGCCCCATGGCCGTGCCCAGCTCCATGTCGGTGCGGGCGCCGAGGTCCGACAGCTCGACCTCGCCCAGCATGTCCGCGGCCAGTCGGCGGTACTCCTCGCCCTGGGGGGTGCCGAGCGTCACATGCCGCGCCGAGGAGCGGTGCCGGGCGGGCGCGTCCCGGAGGATCCGCGCCAGCCGCTCGACCACGGACGTCTCGCCGGCCGGCACGACCGGCGCCGGCCCGCGCCGGGCCGCGAGCTCCGCACGCAGGATGTCGATGCGCCCCTGGAGCAGCCTGCGCACATAGCTGAGGTCGGCCTCGTCGCGCTGGGCCTGCCGACGCAGGGCGCGCACCTCGGGCAGGCTCAGCACGGCCAGGTCGTACTCGGGCGGGTCCACGCTCAGGTCGGGCCCGGGCGGGTCCACGCTCAGGTCGCGGCCGGCCGCCTGCGCCGGATCCGGCGACGGGGGCGGGGTCGCGGCCGGCTCGGCCCGGGGCGTCTCCCGCGGCGCGGGCGCCGGGCCGGACCCGGGTGCCTCCGACGGGTCCAGGTGCGGGTCGCGCTCCGTCAGGTCCACGGTCAGCCGCGGGCTGTCGGTGCGCTGCACGGGCGGCCGGTGGCTCTCCGGGCCTCCCGCGCGGGTCAGCGAGACCGCCCGGAGCGTCTGTCCGGTACTCGATGTGCTCATGTGCCTCTACCGTCCCCTCGACCGGCGCGTACGGAAGCGGCCGGCTCGTACGGAAGCATCGTGCCACCAGAGGTGGCCGCTATGTGACCTAGTGCCCGTGAACAGCCCCGGATGGGGGGTTGGGAAGTAGTGTGGAGCACTTTACGTTTCGGCCCGAAACGACCGGCTCGGCGGCGCGGACACCCGGGCCCCGGCACGCGGACCCGGCACCCGCGCCGTGAGGTCCGGCCGCCGGATGGGTCCGGCCGCCGGGTGGGTCCGGTGACCGGCATGATGGTCGGCATGCGTGCAGTGGTGCAGAGGGTCGACGGCGCGAGCGTCGTCGTCGACGGCGAGACGGTGGGGGCCATCGAGGGCGAGGGGCTGTGCGTCCTGGTGGGGGTCACCCATGAGGACACCAAGGAGAAGGCGGCGCAGCTGGCCCGCAAGCTGTGGTCGATCCGGATGCTGCACGACGAGAGGTCGTGCAGCGACACCGGCGCCCCGCTGCTGGTGATCAGCCAGTTCACGCTCTACGGCGACGCCCGCAAGGGCCGGCGTCCCACCTGGAACGCCGCCGCCCCCGGCGACGTCGCCGAGCCCCTCGTCGACGAGGTGGTCGCCCAGCTGCGGGCCTTGGGCGCGACGGTGGCCACGGGCCGGTTCGGCGCGCGGATGCGGGTGTCGCTGACGAACGACGGCCCGTTCACGGTCCTGCTGGAGATGTGACTCCGGTCGGCGCCCCGGGGCGCCGGCCGGATGCGGACTACGGCTCGACGACGACTTCCTGGGCCGCCGCCGTGTCGCCGGCCAGCAGCCGCGCGTCCACCGGCACGTTCCGCTTGAGCAGCGCCAGGGCGACCGGACCGAGCTCGTGATGGCGTGCGGACGTGGTGACGAAGCCGACCTTGCGGCCCTCCGGACCCTCGCCGGCGAGCCGGATCTCGGTGCCGGGGACCGGCAGGTGCACCTCGCTGCCGTCCAGGTGCAGGAACACCAGGCGGCGCGGCGGCTTGCCGAGGTTCTGCACCCGGGCCACGGTCTCCTGCCCGCGGTAGCAGCCCTTCTGCAGGTGGACGGCGGTGCCGATCCAGCCCAGCTCGTGCGGGATGGTGCGGTGGTCCGTCTCGAACCCGAGCCGCGGACGGTGCTGCTCGACGCGCAGCGCCTCGTGGGCGAGGATCCCGGCGGGCGGACCGTGCCGGCCGAGGTCCGCCGCGTACGACTCCAGGTCCGCGCGGGGCAGGAAGAGGTCGCGCCCGTAGGCGGTCTCCCGGACGACGACGCCCTCGGGGACCTCGGCGATGGAGCCCGCGGGCAGGTGCACGACCGCGTACTCGCCGGTGCGGTCGGCGACCTCGACCCGGTAGAAGAACTTCATCGACTCCAGGTAGGCGATCAGCGCCTGCTCCGTACCGGGCTCCACGTGCGCCCAGACGGTCTCGCCGTCGTCGACGAGGTACAGCGCGTGCTCGATGTGGCCGTGCGCGGACAGGATCAGCGCCTCGACGGCCTGGCCCGCGGGCAGCTCGCTGACGTGCTGGGTGAGCAGCAGGTGCAGCCAGCTCAGCCGGTCCGCACCGGAGACGGTGACCACGCCGCGGTGCGAGAGGTCGACGAAGCCGGTGCCCTCGGCGAGGGCACGCTGTTCGCGGAACAGATCGCCGTAATGGGCGGCGACGCCTTCGTCCACGCCCTCGGCGGGCACGGCGCCGGGCAGGGACAGCAGGGGGCTCTTCATGAAACCAAGCCTAAGACGTACCTGTTGAACTCTTGAGCGAGCAGTCCTTGCAGCGGCCGAAGATCGCGAAGTGCTTCATGTCGGTCTCGAAGCCGAACTCCTCGCGCAGCTTCGCGGTGAACTCGGCGGCCACCTGGAGATCGGCCTCGATGACGTCGGTGCAGTCCCGGCAGACCAGGTGGAGGTGATGGTGCCGGTCCGCCAGGTGGTACGTCGGCGCGCCGTGGCCGAGGTGGGCGTGGCTGACCAGACCCAGCTCCTCCAGGAGCTCCAGGGTCCGGTACACGGTGGAAATGTTGACCCCCGACGCCGTCTTCCTCACCTCGCTGAGGATGTCGTCGGGGGTCGCGTGCTCCAGGGTGTCCACGGCTTCGAGCACGAGTTGCCGCTGCGGGGTCAGCCGGTAGCCGCGCTGCCGCAGGTCAGTCTTCCAGTCGGTGCTCACCACAGGAAAAGTCTAGGGCCTGTCGCGGAAACGGCCCCGGCGCCCGGAGGGGCGGCCGCTTCCACGGCAGGCCCTGTGACGAGCCGGCGGAAGGACTCACTTGAAGAAGGCGATTCCGTCGTCCGGCAGGTCGTCGGGGAGGGCCTTGGCCCAGCGCTCGACGTCCTCCGGGGTGACGACCTTCTTCAGGTGGGCCGACATGTAGGGGCGCAGCTCGACCTCGGGGGTCTGCTTCTCGCCGACCCACATCAGGTCGCTCTTGACGTAGCCGTACAGCCGCTTGCCCCCGCTGTACGGGCCGGAGGCCGCGGTGCGCGCCACGGCGTCGGTGACCAGGTCGATCTGCGGCTTCTTCGCGGCCATCTCGCCGTACCAGATCTCGACGACACCGTCGTTCCGGACCATCGTGACCTCGACCTTGCGGTCGGCGTCGATGCGCCAGAAGCCGTGCTCGGTCTCCAGCGGCCGCACCTTGTTGCCGTCCTGGTCGAGGACCCACGTGTGCGAGTGGTACTCCAGGAAGTCCCGGCCGTCGTGCGTGAAGGTGACCTCCTGGCCGAAGTTGCACTTCTCGGAGCCGGGGAAGTCGTGCACGCCCGCGCCGGCCCAGTTGCCGAGCAGGAAGGCGAGGGGGACCAGGTCCTTGTGGAGGTCGGACGGGATCTCGATCATGAGCAGCTCTTCGTCGTGGCCGTGGGAAGGGGAGGCGGTCAGCGCTGGCCCTGGTACAGCTTCTTCACCGTCAGCCCGGCGAAGGCGAGGACGCCGACGCAGACCAGGACCAGCAGGGTTTCGAAGAAGATCTCCACGGGGTGCTCCTCGGTTGGGCAGGGTGCGGTTCGTGCACAGGGCCGGGCCCCAGCTTAGTCGGCCGGGGCCCGGCCCTCCGTGTGAGGTCCGCCCGCACCGTTCAGGCGAGGAGCTGGCTCTGCAGCGTCACCGTCTGCTGGAAGGGCACGGCGGCGGCACCGCCCTTGCGGGACTGCACGATCACGGCCAGGACGTCCCCCGCGTCGACGTAGGCCTGACGCATCTGCTCGGCCCCGTACGGCTTCACCTCGGTGTAGGCGCTGCGGTCGATCCCGCCGCCGACCTCGGCGTCGGTCGGGAAGGTGTCGTCGAACTCGGTCGCCTCGCCCCCGCGCGCGGCGTACTTCGGCTCCGGGAAGCCGGCGAGCTGCCCGTAGACCTCGTGTGCGACGCGGCCGGTGTCGAACTGCAGCAGGTACACGCGGGTGCGGGTGCCGTCGGCGGTGGTCCAGCCGCGGGCGGCGACGTGCCGCAGGCCGCGGTCGGTCAGCACCTGGCTCACCTTGTCCTGGTCCTTCTTCGACGCGTACAGCGACAGGAAGTCCTTCTTGGCCAGCCAGCCGCCCGTGCCCCGCAGCGCGGTGTCCTCCGCCGCCCCCGTGGGCGCCGGCAGGAGCAGCGCGCGCAGGTCCGCGTAGTGGGCGTCGGCCAGGTTCTCCGGGGAGAACGGGCCCGGACGGCCGGAGGGCAGGGGCGGCCTGGTGATCTCCGGGTACGGCCAGCGGCCGTCCGACTCGGTGGCGAGGCCCGGTACGTCCGTGCGGTCCATGCCCGTGATCCCGTACGCCGTGCCGGCGCCGACGGCGGCGAAGACCACGGCGACCGCTGTCCAGCGCAGGACGGCCCGCAGGACCCGCCGGTCCTTCGGGGCGGCCTGGGCGGGGGCTTCGGCCGTGCCGGCGGTGCCGGCGGTGGCCGCGCCCTCCGGCGCACCGGTCGCGGCCACGGCGGGGGCGGGGTCCGCGGGGGGCTGCGCGGTGGGGGTCCGCTCGGGTCCCGCCGCCGACGTCTCGGTCCGGGGCTGCGTCTCCCGCTGGGGCTGCGGTTCCGTCTGCGTCTGCTCGGTCATACGGCCTGTCCAGGGTCGTCGATGCGGTCGAGTTGTGCGGCGAGGAACGCGGCGACGGCCTGCGCGTCGACGGGACCGGGCCCGCTCACGGTGGCGTTCACCAGGATGTCTCCCTGGTAGGCCGAGCAGAAGACGCCGTCGACGGGGTGCTTGTCGTGGCTCTTGGGCGTCAGGAAGCACCGTGCGTTCTCGTGGCCCTTGACCTTCGGGCCCTTGCGGAAGACGTCCGTGGCCGCGAGGAAGGAGGTGAAGGACTCCGACATGTCGCGCACGGTGCGACGGTTCTCCATCCGCGACAACGTGAGGTCGACGGTGAACAGGTTGTCGTCGAACTCGTTGCCCACGCGGACGAGGTAGCTGCGCATCGCCATGCCCCGGATGTGCTCCCGGTCGATCAGCCGCTCCACCTTCCGCCGCGTGGAGGACGGCAGGTCCTTGACCGACTCCTTGCGCAGGGCGGTGGCCTGCTGTCCGCTGAACTCGGCGTCGGCGCCGAACTCCGCGAGGTCGGGCCCGCGCTCGTACCCGTTGACGCCGAACGGCAGGAACAGCTCCCGCAGTGCGGGACCGCCCCTCGTCTTCGCGTCCTTCGCACCCTGCTGGTCCTGCGCGGAGAACTTCCAGGTGGGCTTGCCGGGGTCGCGGTCGGCGTCCTGCACGGTGACGACCGTGTAGCCGACGCCGCCGACGAGCGCGCAGGCCAGCAGGGCGGAACCGGCGACGGCGGCGGCACGGCCACGACGCACGGGCCGGCGCGCGGAGGTGGCGGCGCCGGCGGTGGTCGCGGCCGTCCCGGCGGTACCGACGGCCTCAGGCGTCCCGGGCGTCCCAGAGGACTGAGGGGTACCGGGGGTCTCTGCGATCCCGGCTGTCTCCGAAGTTCCAGGGGTCTCGGAGGCCTCAGGGGTCCCAGCAGCCTCCGTCGTCCCGGAGGTCCCGGCAGTCTCGATCGCCGCGTCCGGCGCGACGGTTCCAGTGTTCCCGGAGGTCCGGGACGTCTCGGGGGTCTCGGGGGTCCCGCTCACAGCTTCGCCACCTGCCGCTCCGCCAGGTCCATGATCTCCGCCTTGGGGATCGGCTTGATGTCGGAGACCCAGATCTCCATGCACACGTCGCCGCGCCAGGCATGCGCCTCGGCCGAGTACACCGGGAGGAAGCCCGGCTTCCGCTCGGGCTCGTCGTGGACGTAGGCCGTGCCGTTGTCGTCCCCGGGGCCGGGGACGGGCCAGCTGCGCGTGTCGTCCTCCTGCTCGGCCCAGTAGTGGTTCTTCGTGGCACGGTCCTCCGCGCCCAGGAACTCCTCCTGGCGGAACTGCACCAGGCGGATCTCCACCACGTGCGCCCGGCCCACCTGCCACATGACCGTGGCCGCGCGGCGGAACTCCTGGTCGGCGAGGTCGACGAACGCGCCGGACGGCTCCTTGAACTGATCCGCGTACTCGGCCAGGTCCGCCCAGCCGTCGCTGCCCAGGGAGATCCCGGACTCCCGCGCGCCCCTCGGACGCTCGATCAGCAGCTTGCGCAGGTCGCCGTCGGTCCTGACGCGGCGGTCCTGAGCGGCCGACAGCGGCTCGACCTCCCCCTTGGCCTGCCTGACGACGGGCTGGGACAGCGAGGGCAGCTTCGTGGGCTCCCGGTCGGCCTGGATCAGGTAGCCGGTGCAGGTACCGGCCGCGACGCCGAGCACGGCGGCCGCGGCGACCATCAGCGTGGTGCGGCCCCGGCGACGCGCGCGGGGCGCGTCCGCGCCCGGCGCGCCCTCGACGCCCTCGCCGGACGCCGATCCGCCGCCCGGCGTCCCGTTGTCGCCGTGCGCGTCCGTACGGGGCTCGTCGGACGCGTCAGGCGGGTTCAACGCACCGGACGCAGCCGGCAGTTCCGGCAACAGCGCCGCACTCTGCCGATGCGGCGGCATCTCCGGTGCTCCGACCGGCTCCTGCGCCCTCTCGGGTTCTTGCACAACGTCCCCCCTCAGAACGTGAAGCGCGCGTTCCGTATGCGCGCTCCACGGGAGACCCGTGGACATGCCAAGCAGTTGCGCCGGAGTTGATTACGATTCGGCCATGGCGAAGAAGCTCGTGATCAAGGTGACGGCGGGGGCCGATGCCCCCGAGCGCTGCTCGCAGGCGTTCACCGTCGCGGCGGTGGCCGTGGCCAGCGGTGTGGAGGTCTCCCTGTGGCTGACCGGGGAGTCGTCCTGGTTCGCCCTGCCGGGGCGGGCCGCCGAGTTCGAACTCCCGCACGCGGCGCCGCTGCCCGACCTGATCGACTCGATCCTCGCGGCCGGACGCGTCACCCTGTGCACCCAGTGCGCGGCCCGCCGGGGGATCACGGAGAAGGACGTCGTCGAGGGCGTACGGATCGCGGGTGCGCAGCTCTTCGTGCAGGAGGCGATGGCCGAGGAGACGCAGGCGCTCGTGTACTGAGACGGGGCGGGAACCGGCCCCACCGGCGCCGCCCGCACGCTCGGGTGACCCGACCGAGCCGGGGTTCGCCGGCAGCGGACGGCGACTGACCGGCTCAGGCCAGTAGCGACCAGTGCCGCGGCAGGCGACGTTCACCCGTCAAGGAGCGGCGTCCGGTGCGTGCTTGCTCCCGGCGTGCCCGCCGGACGCCCTCATACTGGCTGCACTTGGGCTTCCGGCCGGTGCGGCGAGTGGGGGTACCCCCTGCTCGAGCGGAGCCGAGAGCTGGGGGGAGCGTGCCGGGCGTCGCGACGGGGCGAACGTCGCCTGTCGCGGCACTAGTGGCGCTTCCTGCCGTCCAGCTCGTCCCACCAGTCGTCGGACTGCGGGTCGCCCGAGGGGTCGTCCCACCAGCGGTCGTCCGGGCCGCGCCGGTTGGCGACCACGGCGGCGAGCGGCGGGATGACCATGGCCACCACGCACATGGCGACCGCGGCCGGGACCGACCACAGGCGCACGACGCCCCAGGCCAGGACGAAGAGCGCGATGCAGACCCCCATCATGGCGAAGTACACGTGACGCCTGCGTGCGTACATACCCTCCAGCCTAGGTCGGCCGGGGCTCTCCGACCCGGACGCGTGCCCGCCGGGGGCCGGGCAGGCCGAAGGGCCGCACCCCAGGCGTCCAACCCGAGGAGTGCGGCCCTTGCGCCGTGCGAGCGGCCGTCGGACGGTCCGGCTCAGACCGCGATCGCGACCTCCGCCAGGCCGCCCTGCTGGGCGACGACGGTACGGTCGGCGCTGCCGCCGGGAACGAGGGCGCGGACGGTCCAGGTGCCCTCGGCCGCGTAGAAACGGAACTGGCCCGTGGCGGAGGTGGGGACCTCCGCGGTGAACTCACCGGTCGAGTCGAGCAGCCGGACGTAGCCCGTCACGGGCTCGCCGTCGCGGGTCACCTGCCCCTGGATCGTCGTCTCACCGGGCTTGATCGTCGAGGCGTCCGGGCCGCCGGCCTTCGCTCCACACATGTGTCTCTCCAGAGTCCTGAAAGGTCGAAACGGTCTTACTTGCCGGAGCCGAGCTCGATCGGCACGCCCACCAGGGAGCCGTACTCGGTCCAGGAGCCGTCGTAGTTCTTGACGTTCTCCACGCCCAGCAGCTCGTGCAGCACGAACCAGGTCAGCGCGGAGCGCTCACCGATGCGGCAGTAGGCGATGGTGTCCTTGGCCAGGTCGACGTCCTCGGCGGTGTAGAGCTCCTTGAGCTCCTCGTCCGACTTGAAGGTGCCGTCGTCGTTGGCGTTCTTCGACCACGGGATGTTCCGGGCGGTCGGCACGTGGCCGGGACGCTGGGACTGCTCCTGCGGCAGGTGGGCCGGTGCGAGCAGCTTGCCGGAGAACTCGTCGGGCGAGCGGACGTCGACCAGGTTCTGCGAGCCGATCGCGGCGACCACGTCGTCGCGGAAGGCGCGGATGGAGGCGTCCTGCGGCCGGGCCTTGTACTCGGTCCGCGCGCGCTCGGGGACGTCGGCGCCGTCGACCAGCTCGCGGGCGTCGAGCTCCCACTTCTTGCGGCCGCCGTCGAGGAGCTTGACGTCCTGGTGGCCGTAGAGCTTGAAGTACCAGTAGGCGTACGACGCGAACCAGTTGTTGTTGCCGCCGTAGAGGACGACCGTGTGGTCGTTGGCGATGCCCTTCTCCGACAGGAGCTTCTCGAAGCCCTCCTGGTCGACGAAGTCACGGCGGACCGGGTCCTGCAGGTCCGTGGTCCAGTCGATTCGGATCGCGTTCCTGATGTGGTTCTTCTCGTAGGCGGACGTGTCCTCGTCCACCTCGACGATGGCGATGCTCGGGTCGTCCAGGTGTTCCTGGAGCCAGTCGGCGTCGACCAGGACGTCGCTGCGGCTCATGCTTCTCTCCTCCGGGGCAGGTGCGGCGGGCGTGCGAGTGCGAATGCGAGGGGGTGCGGGTTGCGCGGTGCCGGTCCGACGGACGCGGCGCACGACGGCCCAGGGCCGGATGGCAGGGCCGGGCTACGCGGGAGGCCGGACTCCCGCTCAGAAGGGGCGACAGAGCATGGCGGCCACGCGGCAGAGGTCCACTGCCCGCCGCTTCGTGAGATCCGCCTGTCGCTTCATGAGCCCGATCGTAGGGAGGAAGAGGCGGGCATGTCACCGCCGTGTCGCATATCGAGACGAGATTGTCCGCACTTTGGGATGCGCGAGCCGTGACGGCCGCCCCGGGGCGGTTCTCGGGCACCGGCTCCGCTGCCGGCCGCTGCGCCTCGGACGGGGGCGTCTCGCCTGTCGGACGCCCGCCGGCGCCTCCGGACACCCCGCCCGCGGCTCCGTCTATCCGGCGAGCCGGACGTCCGACCCCTTCACCGTGATCTCGAGGCCGTTCCGGCCCGCCCGCACCTTGTCCAGCGCGATGCCGCCGGGCAGCCGGTCGATCGCCTGCTGGAAGTCGGTGATCCGGCGGACGCGGTTCTCCGCCAGGTCGACGCCGCCGAACCGGGGCAGGGAGTCCGCGTTCACCTCCAGCCTGCCGTCCCGGACCGCGACCGTGCTGAGCACCTGGACCGGCTCGGGCAGCTTGGCGCCCAGCACGGTCGCCTCGACCGCCACCTTGATCTTGCCGTTGCCGCCGTCGGAGAGGCCGATCACCCGGGCGGTCACCCCGGGCGCCACCTGGGTGGGCTCGGAGTTGGCGGTCTTGAGCAGCTCCTCGTAGGAGATGGTCGCCGTGCCGGTGGCGGTGGCCGCGGTGGCGGAGCTGTAGTCGCCCGAGAACTCGACGCCCCTCATGTCGGCCCTGAGGTCGTCGAGGCGGATCGTCCGGTCCCCCTTGCCGGTGGCCGCCCGGTAGTCGTCCATGCCGACCTCGACGTCGTCCAGCTCGCCGCCCACCACCTGGGTGAGGAAGGGGAAGCCCTTGATGGACACCTCGGGCGTGGTGGTCAGGTTCTCGCTCGTCCTGAGCCGGTCGGCCACCTCACCCTCGGCGAAGTGCACCGCCACCCGGTCGGCGGCCACGAACAGGCCGCCCAGGATCACGACGACGATCAGAAGTATTCGCAGTGCACGCATGCGGTGCTCCCCCACCTAGGCGGCTTCGTGGACGTCGGCCACGGTAACCCCGTACGCGGACGTGATCGCGAAACTGTCGATCATCTGTGACAGGGCGGCCGCTGCCCGGGGAGCCAGAGGCTCCACCCGGGAGCATCCAGGTCCGGCCCGTCCGGCGGCCTCCGGGACCTGGTGCGGAAGCGGCCCCGTCGGCCGGAGGCCGGGGGCCGCTTCCGCCACTGCGGGCCTCAGTGGCCCAGCACCCGTCCGAGGAGCCACACCGCCGGTGCCGCGGCCGCCAGCGGCAGCGCGACACCCGCCGTGAAGTGCACGAACCGCGAGGGGTAGTCGTAGCTCGCCGCCCGATGGCCGATCAGCGCGCACACCGCGGCGCCGGCGCCGAGCAGCGCGCTCCGCCCGTCCAGCCCGGTCATGCCGCCGACCGCGATACCGGCTCCCGCCGCCGCGAGCAGCGCGACGACCACCGAGGCCGGCGTGGGCAGCGGCAGCGCCCGGGCCAGGACGGCCACCGCGACCGCCGCCGTGCCGACCGCCACCGCGTCCCCGGCGGCGGCCAGGTAGCCGGTCGCGACGACCGCCAGGGCCGCCGCGGCGACGGTCGCCATCAGGCCGTACATGCGCTCGTCCGGATCGGCGTGCGACCGCAGCTGCAGCACCAGGGACAGCAGTACCCACACCCCGAGGGTGCCGAGGATCGCGGCGGGCGCGTGCGCGCGGCCCGTGACCAGCACCGCGGCGTCCGCGACGAGCGCCCCGGCGAAACCGAGCGCGATGCCCTGCCGCGCCGGCCACATGCCGTTCAGCCGGAACCAGCCCGCCGCGGTCACGGCCTGCAGGACGACGAGCGGCACGAGCAGCGCGTACGTCCCGAGCTCCGCCGTGCCGGCGAGCAGCAGCCCCAGCAGCGCCGTGAGCGCGGCCGGCTGCATCCCGGGCTCGATGATCGGCGAGCGGCCCTCGGCGCGGGCCCGCTGCGCGTCGGTGACGCGGGTGTTGCCGGCCAGGGTGGCCGGCCCGTAGGCGGGTTCCTGCTCCGCCGTCGCGGAGGGGGCCGCGGAGGCCTGCGGGGGCGGACCCGGGGCGGGGGCCGCGGAGGCGAACCCCGCCGCCCGACCGCCGGCCGCCGGGGCGCCGTGGGCCGCGTGCCCGGTGGCCGGGGCGCCGTGGCCTGCCTGCCCGGCCGCCGGAGCGCCATGAGCCGCCTGCCCGGTGGCCGGGACGCCGTGGGCCGCCTGGGGGTACCCCTGCGCGGACACCGGCGGCAGGTACGCCGTCTCCGCCGCCGCGGCGACCGGCGGCTGGACCTGCGTCTCCCAGGTCTGCCCCTGCCACTGCTGCGTGTGCTCCCCGCCGGCCTGGGGTCCGCCGTACGGGTGACGCCCCGGCCATCCCTCCGGCTGCGGCTGCGCGTGGCCCGGCGCCGCCGGACGGGGCTGAGCCGGTGCCTGCGGATACTGCCGGCCCTGCGGGTGGGCGTGCGGCTGGGCGTGGCCCTGCGGCTGATACGGCTGCTGGGCGTGGCCCTGCGGCTGAGGCTGGGCGTACCCCTGCGACGGCGGCTGCGGGGGCTGGGTGTACCCGTGCTGCTGCGGCCCGCCGTGTCCCTGCGGCGGTTGCGGCTGGTCCTGCGGGTACTGCTGCGTGTGCGGGTCGTAGCCCTCGTGCGGGGGCCCGTCATACGGCCGGTCGGTCATCGCTCACCCTCCTGCGAACGGGGGGAGCACCTCGACCGTGCCGCCCTCGGTCAGCCGTACCGTCTCATGTCCGCGGGTTCCCACGGGGTCGCCGTCGATCAGGAACGAGCAGCGCCGCAGGACGCGGGTGAGCTCACCGGGGTGCCGCTCGCGCACCGCGTCGAGCGCGCCGGCGAGCGTCGACGCCTCGTACGGCTCCTCGGCGACCCCGGCCGCGGCCTTCGCCGCCGCCCAGTAGCGCACCGTGACCCTTGCCATCCCGTCCCTCATCACTCGGCAGTGAACACCGTCAGCCGTCAGGCTAGACCCTGTCGTCAAACCCACGTCGTCGCCCGAGGGGCGGCCCCGCGACGTCGGCTGCGTGCTCTCGGCGTGCCGGGCCCTGGTACGACAGGGGCTGACCCGCCCGGGTCGCGACCCAGTCGCCGACGCGGCGCAGCAGGTCCTCACCGGCCGCGTGCTCGGCGTGGCCCATGCCGGGCTCCACCCAGAGCTCGCCGTGCCGGCCGGCGGCCTCGGCCAGCATCCGGGGATGGTCCAGGGGGAAGTAGGCGTCCCGGTCGCCGTGCACGACCAGCAGCGGCTTGGGCGCGATCCGCGGGACCGCCTCCACCGGTGAAAGGGGCGTCGGGTCCCAGTCGCGGTGATGGATCCTCGTGCGCAGGCCGTAGCGGCCCACCAGGCGGCCCGCCGGGCGCGTGACGAGCCAGTGCAGCCGGCGCATGGGGGCCGTGCCCCGGTAGTACCAGCGGGCCGGGGCGCTCACCGACACCACGACGTCCGTGTGCGGTCCGCCGCCGTCCGGGTTCCTCGGGCCGTCGTCCTCCCGGTACAGGGCCGCGTGCCGCAGCACCACCGAGCCGCCCATGGAGAAGCCGACGGTGGCCACCCGCGCGTGCCCGAACCCTCGGGCCCAGGACACCGCCGCCGCCAGGTCGAGCACCTCGCGGTCCCCGACGGTCGACCGCCCGCCGGAGGCGCCGTGGCCCCGGAAGGAGAACGTGACCACGGCCCCGTAGGACGCAAGGACCGCCGCGATCCGGCGCACGTGCGGCTTGTCCAGGTCGCCCGTGAAACCGTGCGCGACCACGAAGACCAGGTCACCGGCGGGTGCCGCCCAGGTGCCGGCGGAACGGCCGGAGGCGGTGGCACCCGGGTCGTAGGCGGCGTCGACGGTGACCCCGTCCGCGGTGCGCAGGGACGCCCTGACCCGCGTGGACGGGCCCGTCCCGGAGGCCGGGACGACCGACGAACGCGTCACATGTCCTGCCGTATCCGAGCTCATGTCGGCTATTCTGCTGCGTAGAGGACTCGGGCAGCGACGCCCCCGGGTCCTTTCGTGCTTCCGGGAGCGTTGTACAGGAGGCGGGAGACCGCCGGTGTACGGGGCCGTCGACCGCACGGCGGGTCCCAGGGGCGCGGGATTCGCACCGACCGTACGAGGCAGTGCCGCCACGTCCTCGCAGGGACCGAGGAGGGACCGAACGCCATGGGCAAGCGAACCGTGCACCAACCCAGGACGACCCTGGCAGGTGGCCGATGAGTTCTCTGCTGCTGCTGACCAACGCCCTCCAGCCGTCGACGGAGGTGCTCCCCGCTCTCGGCCTGCTGCTGCACTCCGTGCGCGTGGCCCCGGCCGAGGGACCCGCTCTCGTCGACGCCCCGAGCGCCGACGTCGTGCTGGTCGACGGCCGCCGCGACCTTCCGCAGGTGCGCAGCCTGTGCCAGCTGCTGCGTTCCACGGGCCCGGGGTGCCCGCTGATCCTCGTCGTGACGGAGGGCGGCCTCGCGGCCGTCACCGCCGAGTGGGGCGTCGACGACGTACTGCTCGACACGGCCGGACCGGCCGAGGTCGAGGCGCGGCTGCGGCTGGCCGTCGGCCGGCAGCAGATCGTCAACGACGACTCCCCCATGGAGATCCGCAACGGCGACCTGTCGGTGGACGAGGCGACCTACAGCGCCAAGCTCAAGGGCCGGGTGCTGGACCTCACCTTCAAGGAGTTCGAGCTCCTGAAGTACCTCGCCCAGCACCCGGGACGGGTCTTCACCCGCGCCCAGCTGCTGCAGGAGGTGTGGGGCTACGACTACTTCGGCGGCACCCGGACCGTCGACGTCCATGTGCGGCGGCTGCGCGCCAAGCTCGGCCCCGAGCACGAGTCGCTCATCGGCACCGTCCGGAACGTGGGTTATCGATTCGTGACACCGGAGAAGGCGGACCGCGGGGACGCCGACCGCTCCGGCGATCGCGACGGCCGGCGTGACACGAAGGCCACGACGGGCCGGCCAGAGCGGGACAATCGGAGCAACGGGGACGGCGCGGCCGCTCCGATCGCCGCCGCGGAGGCCCGCGCGGAGGCGTAGCGGGCGTCACGCAGGTCCCCGCCGGTGTGAGACCGGGGTCTGAAACGCCCTGCCCGGAGGGGGTCCATCCGCGTAGACTCCGCGCGTGGCCAAGGTGACTCGGGATGATGTGGCGCGGCTGGCGGGGACCTCCACCGCCGTTGTCAGTTATGTCATCAACAACGGACCCCGGCCGGTCGCCCCGGCCACGCGCGAGCGTGTCCTCGCCGCGATCAAGGAGCTGGGGTACCGGCCGGACCGGGTCGCCCAGGCGATGGCCTCGCGGCGCACGGACCTCATAGGCCTGATCGTGCCGGACGCCCGCCAGCCCTTCTTCGGGGAGATGGCGCACGCCGTGGAGTGGGCCGCGGCCGAGCGCGGCAAGATGGTCCTGGTCGGCAACTCCGACTACGTCGCCGAGCGCGAGGTGCACTATCTGCGGGCCTTCCTCGGGATGCGCGTGTCCGGGCTCATCCTCGTCAGCCACGCGCTCAACGACCTCGCCGCCGCGGAGATCGACGCGTGGGACGCCCGGGTGGTGCTGCTGCACGAGCGGCCCGAGGCCATCGACGACGTCGCCGTCGTCACGGACGACCTGGGTGGCGCGCAGCTCGCCGTGCGGCACCTGCTGGAGCACGGCTACGACTACGTCGCCTGCATGGGCGGCACCGTGGACACCCCGGCGGTGGGCGACCCCGTCTCCGACCACGTCGAGGGCTGGCGGCGCGCCATGGACGAGGCGGGCATCCCCACGGAGGGGCGGCTGTTCGAGGCGCCGTACAACCGGTACGACGCCTACCGGGTCGCCCTGGAGATCCTCTCCGGGCCCCACCGCCCGCCGGCGGTCTTCTGCTCCACCGACGACCAGGCGATCGGCCTGCTGCGGGCGGCGCGGGAGCTGCGGATCGACGTGCCGGGCGAACTGGCGGTGGCCGGGTTCGACGACATCAAGGAGGCGGCGCTCGCCGACCCGCCGCTGACGACGGTCGCCTCGGACCGGTCGGCGATGGCGCGGGCCGCGGTGGACCTCGTCCTCGACGACGGGCTGCGGGTCGCCGGGTCCCGCCGGGAGCGGCTGAAACTGTTCCCGTCCCGGCTGGTGGTGCGGCAGTCCTGCGGGTGCGCGTGACGCCGGGGCGGGCTCGGTAGCGGCGTCCGGCCGCGAGCCGTCCGCCCACGGACGGCTCGCGGCCGGACGTGTGCCCTGCCCGGACGCGCGCTGCCGGACGTGTGCTCCGCCCGCGCCACGCGCGGGGCCGGGCCGGGGCCGTACGTCCGCCGAGCCGGAGTCCGGCCGGGGCGCTCCGGAGTCCGGCCGGGGCGCTCCGCAGTCCGGTCGGGGCGCCTCCCAGTGCTCGGCCGAGGGCGCACCCCAGTCCGCATCGAGGCTCCCGGCCCCGGCCGGGGCGCTCCCAGTGTTCGGCCGAGGCGCTCCGCAGTCCGGCCGGGGCACTCCGAGGCTCGGCCGGGGGCGCTCCGCAGTCCTAGCTGAGGCTGCTCCCGAGTCCGGACGAGGCCGCTCCGAGGTTCGGCCCAAGGCCTCCGCGGCTCCCCCAAGGCCTCCGGGTCCCGGCCCAGGGTGCGACGAGGCCCGGCCCAGGGCGCTCGGCAAGGCCCACCCCAGGGCGCCCGGCGAGGCCCGGCTCAAGGGCGGTCCGGGTGTCTTCATATTCGGCATACGAGGTTCTGCCGGGCTTCTCAGCGGGGACTCAGGCGTCTTTCATGATCACGGGACACTCTCATGACATGACCGAAAGCATCCGCCGCAGCGGCGAGTACGAGCACTCCCGGGGGAACGGGGACCAGCCGTCCGCAGCCCCCCGGCAGCAGCACGCCTCCTCTCCCGTGAACCCGGAGTGGCCGCCCCCGCCGGCCTACGACCCGCCGCGGCCGGTCGCCGCCGATCCGGCAAACACCGCGTGGGCGTCCCGGACGGCCGCCCACCCCGGGCCGGCCGCGTACGCCGACAGCGCCGGCCACGGCGTCCACGGCGGCGACACCGCCGTCCTGCCGGCCGTCCCCGCGCAGCCCGCGCCGAACAAGCGCGCCGGCGGACCGGTCGCCCTGCTCGCCGTCGTGGCTATCGCGGCCGCGGCCGTGGGGGGCGGCACCGCCTACGCCTTCCAGGAGCTGACCGGCACGGACACGGCCGCGGTCGGCAGCAGCGGCAGCAACGTGGTGCCGTCGAGCCAGCGGGGCAGCATCGCGGCGATCGCCAAGGCGGTCAGCCCGAGCGTCGTCGAGGTCAGGTCCGCCTTCGGCGCGGGCACGTCCACCGGGTCCGGCGTGATCGTCACCAGCGACGGCGAGATCCTCACCAACAACCACGTCGTCGCCGGCGCCTCGTCGGTCAGGGTGCGCACCAGCGACGGCAAGGCGTACACCGCCGGGGTCGTCGGCACCGACAGCTCCAAGGACCTCGCCCTGATCAAGCTCAAGGGCGCCTCCGGGCTGAAAGCCGCGGCCCTCGGCGACTCCGGCACCGTGCAGGTCGGCGACCAGGTCGTGGCGATCGGCTCCCCCGAGGGCCTGACCGGCACCGTCACCAGCGGAATCGTCTCCGCCGTCGACCGCGACGTGACGGTTCCGGCCGACGAGGACCCGAGCCGGGGCGACCAGGGCGGCGGCCGGTGGCCGTTCCAGTTCGGCGGCCGGGAGTTCAACGGCGACACCGGATCGTCCACCACCACCTACAAGGCGCTCCAGACGGACGCCTCCCTCAACCCGGGCAACTCCGGCGGCGCGCTGATCGCAGCGAACGGCACGGTCGTCGGCATCAACTCCGCGATGTACTCGGCGGTCTCCGACACCAGCTCCGCCGGAGCCGGCAGCGTCGGTCTGGGCTTCGCCATCCCGATCAACACCGTCAAGGCCGACCTGGCCGAACTGCGCTCCGGCTCCCAGAGCTGAACGCACGGACGACCGGCCCTTTCGAGAAGGAGAACGACATGATCCAGCAGGTGATGCACGAGACCACCGGCACCATCGTCACGACCGACCCCGCCCGCGTCGCCCTGTCCCCTTCCGTGACGGACGAGCTGCCCCGCCCGGCGACCCGGACGCCCGACGCTGCCCGGAGCCCCGAGACGGCCCGGACCCCCGAGGTGGCGGTCCCGGAGCTGATGGGACTGCGCACCTCCGCCGTCCGCCACCACCGCCACAAGGTGCCGCTGAGGCGGCTGACGGCCGTTCGGGGCTGAGCCCCGCCGGCCCGTGCCCCTCGGGGGCGCCCCCGGGGGGCGCCCCCCGTCCGCATCACCCCGGTACCCCCGAAACATGCGAGGCTGAGATTCGTCCCGTACCCCACCGCCCCGAGGAACAGCGAGCGATGAGCCCCGCAGACGGCGACCGTGACCCCCAGCGCATCCTGATCGTCGACGACGAGCCCGCGGTGCGCGAAGCCCTCCAGCGCAGCCTCGCCTTCGAGGGATACGACACCGAGGTCGCCGTCGACGGCGCGGACGCGCTGGAGAGGGCCACCGCGTACAAGCCCGACCTGCTGGTCCTCGACATCCAGATGCCGCGCATGGACGGCCTCACCGCCGCCCGCCGCATCCGCGGCACCGGCGACACGACACCCATCCTCATGCTGACGGCCCGCGACACGGTGGGCGACCGGGTCACCGGGCTGGACGCGGGCGCCGACGACTACCTGGTCAAGCCGTTCGAACTCGACGAGCTGTTCGCCCGCATCCGCGCGCTGCTGCGACGCAGCTCCTACGCGGCGGCCGTGGCGGGCGCGGCCGACGACACCGACGTCCTCGCCTTCGCCGACCTGCGCATGGACCTCGCCACCCGCGAGGTCACCCGCGGCGCGCGGCCGGTGGAGCTGACCCGCACGGAGTTCACGCTCCTCGAGATGTTCATGGCCCACCCGCGCCAGGTCCTCACCCGGGAGCAGATCCTCAAGGCGGTCTGGGGCTTCGACTTCGAACCGTCGTCGAACTCCCTCGACGTGTATGTGATGTACCTGCGCCGCAAGACCGAGGCGGGGGGCGAGCCGCGGCTCGTGCACACCGTCCGCGGCGTCGGCTACGTCCTGCGCCAGGGCGGCGCCGAGTGAACAGGGCGGTACGCCGGTTCCGCTCGCTGCCGATCCGCTCCCGGCTGGCCCTGCTCGTGGCGGCGGCGGTGGCGTTCGCGGTCGCGGCGGTGTCGGTGACGTGCTGGTTCGTGGTCCGCGACCAGTTGCTGAAGCAGATCGACGACCGGCTGGTGAACTACAACAGCCGCCTGCTGAGCGACGAGATGCCGGGGATCGTCGCCAACTGCGGCGGGGCGGCCGGCGGCTCCGCCCCGGACCGGCGGACCCAGTTCTACTACTACCTGCAGGTGGTCACGGACAGCGGCAAGTCCTGCTCCGTCCCCGGTTCCGTCGGCGAGCTGAGGACGACGGCGACCGACCGGAAGGCCACCGAGAACACCGACCCGCGCCTGCGCTTCCTCCACGACACCACCGACACCCGGGGCAACGACGTCCGGGTGGCCGCCATGGCCGTCCCCGCACCGGGCCCGGGCGACCAGGTCTACGCGGGCGTCGCCCTCGTGGTGGGCGTGTCCCTCGAGGAGACCCAGAACACGCTCAAGGACCTCGCACTGCTGCTCCTGCTGGTCTCGGGCGTCGGGGTCGTCGGTGCCGGGGCCGCGGGCCTCGCGGTCGCCCGTGCCGGGCTGCGGCCCGTCGACCGGCTCACCGAGGCGGTCGAGCAGGTCGCCCGCACCGAGGACCTGACCATCCGCATCCCCGTGGAGGACGCCAGCGAGGACGAGGTCGCCCGCCTGTCGCACTCCTTCAACTCGATGACGTCGGCACTGGCCAGCTCGCGGGACCTGCAGCAGCAGCTCATCGCGGACGCCGGCCACGAGCTGCGCACCCCGCTCACCTCCCTGCGGACCAACATCGAACTGCTCACCCGAAGCGAGGAGACCGGCCGCCCGATCCCCGAGCCGGACCGCAAGGCGCTGCTGGCGTCGGTGAAGGCGCAGATGACGGAACTCGCCGCGCTGATCGGTGACTTGCAGGAGCTGTCCCGGTCGGAGGGGCAGCGCGGCGAACGCGTGCAGGTGGTCGCGGTCCACGACACCGTGACGGCGGCGCTGCGGCGGGCCCGGCTGCGCGGACCGGAGCTGACGATCATGGCGGACCTGGCCCCCTGGTACAGCCGGGCGGAGCCGTCCGCGCTGGAACGGGCGGTAGTCAACGTCCTGGACAACGCGGTGAAGTTCAGCCCGGAGGGCGGCAAGGTCGAGGTCGTCCTCGACCGGGGCGTGCTGACCGTGCGGGACTACGGGCCCGGCATCCCCGCCGAGGAACTCCCGCACGTCTTCGACCGCTTCTG
This sequence comes from Streptomyces sp. NPDC003697, assembly GCF_053587115.1. Taxonomy (NCBI): domain Bacteria; kingdom Bacillati; phylum Actinomycetota; class Actinomycetes; order Kitasatosporales; family Streptomycetaceae; genus Streptomyces; species Streptomyces sp. NPDC003697. The sequence continues at coordinate 29,026 of NZ_JBSFNN010000006.1, read as the reverse complement.
GCGCTCGCCCGGCGCGCGGGCCCTGCCGGGCTCCGGTCTCGGCCTGTCGATCGTCGCCCGCACGGTCCAGCAGGCCGGCGGCGAGGTGTCCCTGGCCCCGGCCGACGGCGGCGGCACGGTGGCGACGCTTCGCCTGCCGGGCGCACCGACCCCGCCGCCGGAGGTGCCGTGACGGCGACCCGCCCGCGGAACCGGCGACGCGGCGGGCCGACGGACGCGGGACCGGCGAGACGGCGGGCCCACGGACGCGGGACCTGCGAGACGGCGGGCCGGGGGTGCGGGACCTGCGAAACCCGGCACGACCACCGACCCGGGACCCGGACAGGCCGCAGACCCCGGACCCGCGGAACCCGGCCCGACCACCGACCCGGGACCCGGACAGGCCGCGAACCCCGGACCCGCGAAACCCGGCCCGACCACCGACCCGGGACCCGGACAGGCCGCAGACCCCGGACCCGCGGAACCCGGGCGGGCCGCCGGCGCACGGCGGGGCTGCTCGGGACTGCGGCGCCTTACCCTCATACGCATGACCAGCGACGACCCCGCACCGATCGCCCGCTCCATCGAGACCCTCGGCGCGCTCTCCCCGGACCAGGCCGAAGCCGTCCTCGCACTGCTGGCGGACGCCGCCCGCGCCGACGGTCAGCAGGCGGTGTCCGAACAGGGCCGGCTGCAGCTGCGCGGCGGCGCCCGCACGGGCGTCTCCCATCTGCTCCTGACCGTCGCCGGCGAACTCGTCGGCTACGCCCAGCTGGAGGACACCGACCCGGTGGAGGCGCCGGCCGCCGAGCTGGTCGTCCACCCGGCCCACCGCGGGCACGGGCACGGACGCGCGCTCGGTATGGCGCTGCTCGGCGTCTCCGGCAAGCGGCTGCGGGTGTGGGCGCACGGCGGGCACTCCGCCGCCCGGCACCTCGCCCAGGTGCTCGGACTGACCCTGTTCCGCGAACTGCGCCAGATGCGTCGGCCGTTGAGCCACTTCGCGCTGCCCGACCCGGTGCTGCCGGACGGGGTGACGGTGCGCACCTTCGTCCCGGGCCAGGACGACGCCGCGTGGCTGGCCGTGAACGCCGAGGCGTTCGCGCACCACCCCGAGCAGGGCGCGCTCACCCAGCGGGACCTCGACGACCGCAAGGCGGAGGCCTGGTTCGACCCCGACGGCTTCTTCCTCGCCGAGCGCGAGGGCCGGCTCGTCGGCTTCCACTGGACCAAGACCCACGCGCGGGAGCGGCTGGGCGAGGTGTACGTCCTGGGCGTCCGCCCCGGGTCCCAGGGCGGTGGCCTCGGCAAGGCCCTCACCGTGATCGGCCTGCGTCACCTGGCGGACCGGGGCCTGCCGACGGCGATGCTCTACGTCGACGCCGACAACAAGGCGGCGGTGTCCGTCTACGAACGCATGGGCTTCGTCACGTACGAGACGGACCTGATGTACCGCACGGAGACCTGACCGCCCCCGGCCGGTCCGGCCTCAGCCGCCGGACGCGCCCGCGGCGGACCGGCGGCGGAGGACTGACCCTCGCCGGAGGGCCGACCGGCGCCGCAGGGGCTCCGGCAGGCACAGCCCCAGGTCAGCACGGCCAGGGCGAGGACCGCCGCCCGCCCTCCGTGGGCGGCCGCCCGGTTCGGGTCCTTCGACACCACCAGCAGGCTCCACCGGCGCGGCGGCAGCAGCGCGGCGAGGGCCCGGGCGAGCTGCGTGAGCGCCGTGCGGTCGCCCGGCCGGGTCGTGGCGCCCAGCCGTATCGCGGCCGCGGCCAGGGCCGACGCGCACGCGGCGATCGCGGCTGCCTCCAGCGTGAGCGCGCCGGCCACACCGCGCCCCGGCCGCCCAGGGACCCCGGCCGCCGCGGCCCCCGCGAGCCGCCCCCCGCTGTCCCGCACGTCACGTCGCCGTAACCGCCGGTTCAGACGGGCTTGCGACGCTCGGCGAATGAAGCCCGCCGTGCCAGCGCCTTCGCCGCCCCCGGAGGGGGCCGCCGGGAACGGGGACGCTCCCGCCCGCCGCCCGCGGCCCCGGCCGGCCGCGGAGTCCCCCGCCCCCGCGCCCGCCCGCGCCCTGTCCGACGCGCCTGACTGGGGCCGGACGCGGAAGAATGACGTCATGAGGCAGCCAGACAGCCAGGCACAGGCCAACCCGTCCCCCACCGGCACCCTGCGGACGGGCGCCGTGGGCCACGAGGCCATCCAGCACGCCCAGCCCTCCGTGGGCTCGATCGCCGCGCACCGCCCGCACACCGTGGCGGCCACGGTCTCCGACCTGGAACCCGACCTCGACTCCGACCTCGGCGGGTACGACGAGTCGCGCGGCGACGAGGCGCAGCTGCCCCAGGGCCGGTTCCTGGACCGGGAGCGCAGCTGGCTCGCGTTCAACGAGCGCGTCCTCGAACTCGCCGAGGACCCCGCCACGCCCCTGCTCGAACGTGCCAACTTCCTCGCGATCTTCGCCAGCAACCTGGACGAGTTCTTCATGGTCCGGGTCGCCGGTCTGAAGCGGCGCATCGCGACAGGGGTCGCCACCCGGTCCGCCTCCGGTCTGCAGCCCCGCGAGGTGCTGGAGATGATCTGGGCCCGCTCCCGCGAGCTCATGGCCCGGCACGCCGCCTGCTACCACGAGGACGTCGCCCCCGCCCTCGCGGAAGAGGGCATCCACCTGGTCCGCTGGAACGAGCTGACGGAGAAGGAGCAGGCCCGCCTGTTCACGCTCTTCCGGCACCAGATCTTCCCCGTGCTGACCCCGCTGGCGGTCGACCCGGCGCACCCGTTCCCGTACATCTCCGGCCTGTCCCTGAACCTGGCCGTCGTCGTGCGCAACCCCGTCACCGGCCACAACCACTTCGCCCGGGTGAAGGTGCCGCCGCTGCTGTCCCGCTTCCTGGAGTGCTCCCCCGGCCGGTACGTCCCCGTCGAGGACGTCATCGCCGCGCACCTGGAGGAGCTGTTCCCCGGCATGGAGGTGCTGGAGAGCCACACCTTCCGCCTCACCCGCAACGAGGACCTGGAGGTCGAGGAGGACGACGCCGAGAACCTTCTCCAGGCCCTGGAGAAGGAGCTCATGCGGCGCCGCTTCGGGCCGCCGGTGCGCCTGGAGGTCGAGGAGTCCATCGACCGCGAGGTGCTGGACCTCCTCGTACGGGAGCTGAAGATCAGCGAGGCCGAGGTGTACCCGCTGCCCGGCCCCCTCGACCTCACCGGCCTCTTCCGCATCCACAGCCTCGACCGGCCCGACCTGAAGTACCCCGCGTTCATCGCCGGCACCCACCGCGACCTGGCCGAGGTGGAGTCGGCGTCCCCGCCGGACATCTTCGCCGCGCTGCGCAGCCGGGACGTGCTGCTGCACCATCCCTACGACTCGTTCTCCACCTCGGTGCAGGCCTTCCTGGAGCAGGCCGCCGCCGACCCGGCCGTGCTCGCCATCAAGCAGACCCTGTACCGGACCTCCGGCGACTCCCCCATAGTCGACGCGCTCATCGACGCCGCCGAGTCCGGCAAGCAGGTCCTCGTCCTGGTCGAGATCAAGGCCCGCTTCGACGAGCACGCCAACATCAAGTGGGCGCGCAAGCTGGAGGAGGCCGGCTGCCACGTCGTCTACGGCCTGGTCGGCCTGAAGACGCACTGCAAGCTGTCCCTGGTGGTCCGCCAGGAGGGCGACACCCTCCGCCGCTACAGCCACGTCGGCACCGGCAACTACCACCCGAAGACGGCCCGCCTGTACGAGGACCTCGGGCTGCTGACCGCCGACCCGCAGGTCGGCGCGGACCTGTCCGACCTGTTCAACCGGCTCTCGGGCTACTCCCGCCGGGAGACCTACCGCCGGCTGCTGGTCGCGCCCAAGTCCCTGCGGGACGGCCTCGTCGCGCGGATCAACAAGGAGGTCCAGCACCACCGCGCCGGACGCCCCGCCTTCATCCGCATCAAGGTCAACTCGATGGTCGACGAGGCGGTCATCGACGCCCTGTACGGCGCGTCGCAGGCCGGGGTGCCCGTCGACGTGTGGGTGCGCGGCATCTGTGCCCTGCGGCCCGGCGTCACCGGGCTGTCCGAGAACATCCGCGTACGGTCCATCCTCGGCCGCTTCCTGGAGCACTCGCGGGTCTTCGCCTTCGGCAACGGCGGCGAGCCCGAGGTGTGGATCGGCAGCGCCGACATGATGCACCGCAACCTCGACCGCCGGATCGAGGCCCTGGTCCGGGTCGTCGACCCCGCCCACCGGGCCGCCCTGAACCGGCTCCTGGAGACCGGCATGTCCGACACCACCGCCTCCTGGCACCTGGGCCCGGACGGCGAGTGGACCCGGCACGCGACCGACGCCGACGGACACCCCCTGCGCAACATCCAGGAGATGCTCATAGACGCCCGGAGGCGCCGGCGTGGCAACACGAAACCTTGACCCGGCGGACCGCGCGGCCGCGCCCTCCCCGGCCCGCGGCCCGGCCGCGGCTCCGCCGGAGCGGGCGAGCTCCCGCGACCACGGCGGCGTCCCCACCGCGGATGCCCTCGCGGGCTATCTGCGGGCCCAGGCCACGGAGTTCCTCCGCGCGCTGCGCCTGCACCGGGAGACCGGGCCGGCCGCCGCCGCGGAGGGATCCGCCGACGCGGCCCGCGCCCTGCGCCGCTCGGCCCGCCGCATCAGCGGCAGCCTGCACACCTTCCGCCCGCTCCTCGAGGAGCGCTGGGCGGCGGAGCTGCGTCCCGAACTTGCCTGGGTGTCGGGCACGCTGGCCCGCGAATACGCCTGCCAGGCCGGTCTGGACCGCCTCCTGCTGGCCCTGCACCGGCTCTCGGGCGTCTCCCCCCTGCCACCCCGGCCGGAGACCGCGGCCGGCGAGCCGGCGGTCGTATCCGCCGCGGCCGGCCGCCAGGCCGGCGCCTCCGCGGCGGTGGAGTCCGCCGCGGATCCCGCAGGGAGGGCGCGCGCCGGCGGCTCCCCCGGTCCGGACGACCCGGGGGAGGCACCCGCCGCCGGCCCGGTCTCCCCGCCCACGGCTTCCTGGGACCGCGGCAACCTGACGGCCGGCGCGGCGAAGGCGGGCGCGCTCCTGGACCGCCGGCTCACCCTCGCCCGTACCCGGGCCCACTCCACCGCCCTCCAGGCCCTCGGCTCCAGCCGCTTCCACGCCGTCGCCGACCGGGTCGCCGTCCTCGCCAGCGACGTCCCGCTGACGCCCGCGGCGGCCACCGCCGACCTGCGCGCGCCGGCCGCCGCCGCCGAGGAACGCCTGACGGAGGCCGTCGCCGCGCTGCCCCTGGTCACCGCCGGCAGCCCCTACAACGCGGAGGCGCTGGCCCACGGCCTGTCCCCGGACTCCGCCCCGCACCCCCAGGATGCGCCCTGGCACCAGGTCCGCCTGCTGCTGCGGCTGCACCGGTACGCCCTGGAGGTCCTGTACGGCGGCGAAGTACGCGCCGACGTGCGGCTGATGACGGCGGGTCGGGCCCTCGACCGGCACCGCGACGCCTCGGAGGCCGCGGCGGCCGCGGCGTCGGCGGCCCGTACGCCCCGCATCGCCCCGGCGACGGCGTACGTGCTCGGTGTCCTGCACGCCGACCAGCGGCACGAGGTGGAGGCGGCCCGGTTCGCCTTCCAGCAGTCGTGGCAGAAGGAGACGGCCGGCGCCTCCTGACGGCCCCCGGCCCGATGGGACGTCGCACGACCGGAGACGCGGTGAAGGAGGCAGGAGGGCGTGGACGACCCCGTGACACGCGCGAACGGCACCACGGTCCAGGCGGCGGGCTGCGTGCTCTGGCGCCGCTCCCCGGTGGACGGCGGCCTGGAGGTCTGCCTCGTCCACCGGCCCAAGTACGACGACTGGTCGCACCCGAAGGGGAAGCTGGAGCAGGGCGAGGACCCGCTCGCGGGAGCCCTGCGCGAGGTCGCGGAGGAGACGGGGTACACCGCCGTCCCCGGCGCCGAGCTGAGCACCGTCCGCTACCTGGCGAACGGCCGCCCCAAACAGGTCCGCTACTGGGCGGCCGAGGCCACCGGGGGCCGCTTCACGCCCAACCGCGAGGTGGACCGCCTGCTGTGGCTTCCGCCGGCGCGGGCCCGCGGCCGCCTGACCCAGGCCCGCGACCGCGACCTGCTCGACGAGCTGCCGGCGCCACCACCGCCCGCCTGACCGGCCGCCACGCGCCCCGGAGCGCGGCGCACCGCTCGACGGCCCGCGCACCCGCTCAGGGCCCCGCCCCGTGTCCCTCCGCGTCCGAGCGGGCCAGGCTCCGGGCGCGGCGGGCGGGACCGCGCCAGCCGCAGCTGCAGCGGGCCACGCAGAAGCGCCCCTGTTCGGCGGTCGTCGTGCGGTGTTCCAGGTCCTCGGGGGCAGGGCCGAGCCCCTCCTGCTGTGCCACGCCCACCACCGTACCGAGGCCGGGTGAACGGCCGGTGCCGGTCCGCCGCGCCCGTGCCCGCGCCGGTGCGTGACGGGCCCCCTTACCCGTCGTTAACCCGGAAGGGGGGCCCGTGACGGACGTACCGGCTGGGGGTAGGCAGGCGATGACGGAGCGGCGGCAGACGGTGGTCCCCCCTGCACGAGCCGGGTCGAGGACCCGGCGCGGTGCCGGCGGCACGGTCCTCGCCGCGGCGCTGGTGGTCTGCGTGTGCGCCACCGGGTGCTCCGGCAGTGGTGTCGCCGCCGAGGACGCGCGCGCGGCGTCCGATCCGGTGCGGTCCCTGCGCGACGCCGCCGACACGCTGCTGCGGGCGGGCAGTTCCCGGACCCGTACGTCGATGGAGATGGCCGCCGGCGGGACCCGGGTGACGATCCGCGGTGAGGGCGCCTACGACTTCCGCAGACAACTGGGGCGGCTGACGGTGGTGCTGCCGCAGGACCCGGCCGGGGCGCCCGAGCACCGGCCGATCACCGAACTGCTGGCGCCCGGAGCCCTCTACATGAAGAACCGGGGGGCGGGGGTGCCGGCCGACAAGTGGGTGCGGGTGGACACCGCCACGTCGTCCGACGGCAATCTCGTCACCGGCGGCGCCACCGACCCGCTCGCCGCCGCCGAGGTGCTGCGCGGGACGCGCGCGGCGACGTACCTCGGGCGGACGGAGGTGGCGGGGACCTCGGTGCGGCACTACCGCGGCACGGCGGATCTCGCTCTGGCCGCGGAGAACGCCTCCGCGGCGGCCGCGGCGGCGCTGGAGGCGGCGGCGAAGGGCTTCGCCACGGCCGAGGTCCCCTTCGACGTGTATCTCGACGACGGGGGGCGCGTCCGCAAGATCCGGCAGCGCTTCAGCTTCGTCAACGGGCAGCGGAGGGGCACCGTCGCGGTGTTCTCGACGACGCTGCTGTACGGCTTCGGCACCCCCGTGACCGTGCGGCTGCCCCGTCCCGACGACATCTACGCCGGCCGGATCGCCGAGGGATGAACCGGGAGACGGGCGGGGAAATGACCGGCGAACTAGCCCTTCCGTGCCATGCGCGGTGCGTGGAGCGCTGCCTACCCTAGGAAGCCGGTGACGGCTAGGAAGAGGTGACGCACGTGGCTCCGGTCGGCGGTACGGCAGTTCAGGACCACGTGGCGCTGGCCGAGATAGAGCTGTGCGGAGAGCTGATCATCGCGGCCTCGGAGGCCGAGGAGCGGCTCAGCCTGGAGAGCATCGACGAGGTGCTGAAGGTGGCCGAGGAACGCCGGGCGGCCTCCGCCGGGTGACCGGGCGCCGCACGACACCGGCCTCCGCGGGGGCGGGCGCCGCCACCGCGCAGGGGCGCGCGCCGCCCCGCCCCGGGCGGGGCGGCACCCACGCGCCGCGTCAGGTGCGCAGCAGCCGCCCGATGGCCTTCGTGGCCTCCTCCACCTTGGCGTCGATCTCGTCGCCGCCCTTCAGGGCCGCGTCGGCGACGCAGTGACGCAGGTGCTCCTCCAGCAGCTGCAGGGCGAAGGACTGCAGGGCCTTCGTGGAGGCGGACACCTGGGTGAGTATGTCGATGCAGTAGACGCCCTCGTCGACCATCCGCTGCAGGCCGCGGATCTGGCCCTCGATGCGGCGCAGCCGCTTCAGGTGTTCGTCCTTCTGGTGGTGGTACCCGTGAATGCCGCGGTCGTGGTCGGTCACCACGGCCCCGGTGTCCTCGGAGGGCGCCGCCGCGCCGGCCTCGGTGGTCGTCATCGCGTCCTCCAGCTCCAGACATATACCCCTGCCGGGTATATGGTACCGAATTTCGTTGGGTATACGGGCCTCGGCCGATGCCCGACGGGGTCGCCGGAGCGGCCGTGGTGAGACCCACATGCGAACCACTGCACGCGATGGGCGACACTGGAGGGCGGCCCGATAGCCGTGGCCGGATGATGCGCCTAGCATCAGCCTGACCGAAAACCGAAGCAGACCGAGGACCACACGTGCGCTTTCGTCTGACCCCCAGGGAGACGAGCTTCTACGACATGTTCGCCGCGTCCGCGGACAACATCGTCACCGGCTCGAAACTCCTGATGGAACTGCTCGGGGCGGACACCTCCGCCCGGGCCGAGATCGCGGAGCGCATGCGGGCAGCGGAACACGCGGGTGACGACGCCACCCACGCGATCTTCCACCAGCTGAACTCCTCGTTCATCACGCCGTTCGACCGCGAGGACATCTACTCCCTCGCGTCGTCCCTCGACGACATCATGGACTTCATGGAGGAGGCCGTCGACCTGGTCGTCCTCTACAACGTCGAGGAGCTGCCCAAGGGCGTCGAGCAGCAGATCGAGGTCCTGGCGCGGGCGGCGGAGCTGACGGCCGAGGCCATGCCGAACCTGCGGACCATGGACAACCTCACCGAGTACTGGATCGAGGTGAACCGCCTGGAGAACCAGGCGGACCAGATTCACCGCAAGCTGCTGGCGCACCTGTTCAACGGCAAGTACGACGCGATCGAGGTGCTCAAGCTGAAGCAGATCGTGGACGTACTGGAGGAGGCGGCGGACGCCTTCGAGCACGTGGCGAACACGGTGGAGACCATCGCGGTCAAGGAGTCCTGAGCCCGTCCATGGACACCTTCGCCCTGGTCGTGACCATCGCAGTCGCGCTCTTCTTCACGTACACCAACGGCTTCCACGACTCCGCCAACGCCATCGCGACGTCCGTCTCGACACGGGCGCTCACCCCCCGGGCGGCGCTGGCGATGGCGGCCGTCATGAATCTCGCCGGCGCCTTCCTCGGCAGCGGGGTCGCCAAGACCGTCAGCGAGGGCCTGATCCAGACGCCCGAGGGCTCCAAGGGCATGGCCATCCTCTTCGCCGCCCTGGTGGGCGCGATCGTCTGGAACCTGGCGACCTGGTACTTCGGCCTGCCCTCCTCCTCCTCGCACGCGCTGTTCGGCGGTATGGTCGGCGCCGCCCTCGCCGGCGGCACGACGGTCTACTGGAGCGGCGTGCTGGACAAGATCGTGCTGCCGATGTTCATCTCGCCCGTCGTCGGCCTGATCATCGGATACCTGGTGATGACGGCCATCCTGTGGCTGTTCCGCAAGGCCAACCCCCACAAGGCCAAGCGCGGCTTCCGCATAGCCCAGACGGTGTCCGCCGCGGGCATGGCGCTCGGCCACGGTCTGCAGGACGCCCAGAAGACCATGGGCATCGTGGTGATGGCACTGGTCATCGCGGACGTGGAGGACTACGGCGACCCGATCCCGGTCTGGGTGAAGATCGTCTGCGCGATGATGCTGTCGCTGGGCACCTACGCGGGCGGCTGGCGGATCATGCGCACACTCGGCCGGAAGATCATCGAACTGGACCCGCCGCAGGGCTTCGCCGCCGAGACGACCGGCGCGTCGATCATGTTCGCCACGGCGTTCCTGTTCAAGGCCCCGATCTCGACCACCCACGTGATCACCTCGGCGATCATGGGCGTGGGCGCGACGAAGCGCGTGAACGCCGTGCGGTGGGGCGTCGCCAAGAACATCGTCCTCGGCTGGTTCATCACCATGCCGGCCGCCGCGCTGGTGGCGGCGGTGGCGTTCGGGGTCCTCGACCTCGCCTTCTAGGGGGTGCCCCGACCGACCGGCGGGGGGCCGCCTGCGGAAACGGTTCAGCGCAGCTGCCGCACGCCGGGCGCGCCTTCCGCGCCGAATGCGTGCTGAAACGGTTCACCCCGGACGGCACACGCGGTACCGGGGTCCGTCGGCCGACTCCTGCCGAAACGCTTCTGCACCGGTCGGCCAGGGCCGGCGACCGGACCCCTCGCCCCACCACAGCGGGCCCGCCCCCACAAGCCGGGGGCGGGCCCTTCTGCGTCCTCGCGGTGGCACCGCCATGCAGCACCGCGAGGGGCCTCACCCGGCCGCCGGCTCAGCCGAAGCGGCCCGAGATGTAGTCCTCCGTCGCCTGGACGGACGGGTTGGAGAAGATCCGCTCGGTGTCGTCGATCTCGACCAGCCGACCGGGCTGACCGACCCCGGCGAGGTTGAAGAACGCCGTACGGTCCGACACGCGCGCGGCCTGCTGCATGTTGTGCGTCACGATGACGATCGTGAAGCGCTGCTTCAGCTCGCCGATCAGGTCCTCGATGGCCAGGGTGGAGATCGGGTCCAGCGCCGAGCAGGGCTCGTCCATCAGCAGCACCTTGGGCTCCACCGCGATGGCCCGTGCGATGCACAGACGCTGCTGCTGACCGCCGGACAGGCCCGAGCCCGGCCGGTTCAGGCGGTCCTTCACCTCGTTCCAGAGGTTGGCGCCCCGCAGCGACCTCTCGACGACGTCGCCCAGCTCGCCCTTCCTGCGGCCGCCGTTCAGCCGCAGACCCGCCGCCACGTTGTCGAAGATCGACATCGTCGGGAAGGGGTTCGGCCGCTGGAAGACCATGCCCACCTCGCGGCGGACGGAGACCGGGTCGATCCCGGTGCCGTACAGGTCCTCGTCGTCCAGGAGCACCTTGCCCTCGACGCGGCCGCCCGGGGTGACCTCGTGCATGCGGTTGAGCGTGCGCAGGAACGTCGACTTGCCGCAGCCGGACGGGCCGATGAACGCGGTCACCGAGCGCGGCTCGACGGTCATCGAGATGTCCTCGATCGCCCTGTGGGAGCCGTAGTACGCGGTCAGTCCGCTGACGTCGATTCGCTTGGCCATGACTACTTCTTCACTTCCAGTCTCGGTCGCTTTCGGTCCCGCCCGACGGAACCGGGGATGGTCGCCTCGGCGACCGGCCACGCGCGGTGGCCGCGGATCGTCAGCGCGGGGCCTTCCAGCGGGCGATGCCGCGGGCCACGAGGTTGAGGATCATGACGAAGGCGATCAGTGTGAGCGCCGCCGCCCAGGCGCGGTCGTAGGCCGCGCCCGCACCCGAGCTGTTCGCGTACTGCTGGTAGATGTACAGCGGCAGCGACGCCTGCGGGTCCCGGAACGGGTTGTTGTTGATCAGGCTCGTCTTCCACACCAGCAGCAGCACCGGGGCGGTCTCGCCCGTGATGCGCGCCACCGCGAGCATCACACCGGTGATGATGCCGCCGGCCGACGTCGGCAGGACCACCTTGAGGATGGTGCGCCACTTCGGCACGCCCAGCGCCAGCGAGGCCTCGCGCAGCTCGTTCGGGACGAGCTTGAGCATCTCCTCGGTGGAGCGGACCACCACCGGCATCATCAGGATGGCCAGCGCCATCGCGCCGGCGAAGCCGGAGTAGCCCATGTCGAGGATCAGGATCCAGAAGCTGAGGACGAAGAGCCCGGCGACGATGGACGGGATGCCCGTCATGACGTCGACGAAGAAGGTGACGGCCCGGGCCAGCCTGCCGCGCCCGTACTCCACCAGGTAGATCGCGGTGAGGACGCCGACCGGCACGGCGATCAGGGAGGCCAGGGCGACCTGCTCCAGGGTGCCGATGATCGCGTGGTAGATGCCGCCGCCGGGCTCGGTGTCGGCGACGACGCCCATCGAGTGGGTCAGGAAGTACCCGTCGAGGACCTTCACGCCCCTCGCGACGGTCGCCCAGATCACGGAGGCCAGCGGGACGACGGCCAGGAGGAAGCAGACCCAGACCAGGGCGGTGGCGATGCGGTCCTTGGCCTGGCGCCGGCCCTCGACGCGCGCGGCGATGCCGTAGGTACCGGCGACGAAGAGGACCGCGGCGATCAGGCCCCACTGCACCCTGCTCTGGAGGCCGGCGGCCAGGCCGATGCCGACCGCGGCGGCGACGGAGCCCGCGGCGATCACCCAGGGCGACCACTTCGGCAGGCGCGCGCCGCGCAGGCTGCTCGCGCGGCGGGAGGTGACGGCTGTGGTGCTCATGCGTTGGCCCCCGAGTACTCCTTGCGGCGGTTGATGATCATCCGGGCCGCGCCGTTGACGAGCAGGGTGATGACGAACAGCACCAGACCCGAGGCGATCAGGGCGTCCTGGCCCAGCGGGGTCGCCTCGCTGAACTTGCTCGCGATGTTCTGGGCGAAGGTGCCGCCGCCCGGGTCGAGCAGGCTGGCCTGGATGTCGAAGGCCGGGGAGAGCACGATGGCGACGGCCATCGTCTCGCCGAGCGCGCGGCCGAGGCCGAGCATGGATGCGGAGATCACGCCGGAGCGGCCGAAGGGCAGCACCGCCATGCGGACGACCTCCCAGCGCGTGGCGCCGAGGGCCAGGGCCGCCTCCTCGTGCATCCGCGGAACCTGCCGGAAGACCTCGCGGCTCACGTTCGTGATGATCGGCAGGATCATGATCGCGAGCAGGATGCCCACGGTGAGCAGGGAGCGCGGCGCGCCGCCCTGCCAGGAGAGGATGCCGGTCCAGCCGAGGTAGTGGTCCAGCCAGCCGTACAGGCCGGTCAGCCGCGGCACCAGGAACAGGGCGCCCCACAGGCCGTACACGATGGACGGCACCGCGGCGAGCAGGTCGATCACGTAGGCGATGGGCCCGCTGAGCCGGCGCGGCGCGTAGTGGGTGAGGAACAGCGCGATGCCCACCGCCACCGGGACGGCGAGCGCCATGGCGACGACCGAGGAGACGGCCGTGCCGAAGGCCAGCACCGCGATGCCGAAGACGGGCGGGTCGATGCTGGTGTTCCAGTCGAAGCTGGTCAGGAAGTTGCCCTGGTCCTCGCCGATCGCCAGGGCGGCGCGGTAGGCGAGGAAGACCGCGATGGCGGCCATGACCACGAGCAGGAAGATGCCCGACCCGCGGGAGAGGCCGAGGAAGATCCGGTCTCCGGGCCGGGTGGTGCCCCGGGCGGCGCGCTCGCGCTCCACGGCCGGTGGCTGGGCGGTCGACGCGGGCGCGTCCTTCTTCTGTGTCGGTATGTCCATCTGGATCTCCGGTCTGCGGAGCCGCGCGTGGTGGGCGGCTCCAGGCGGCGGTGCACCGGACGGTGCGGCCCGGCCCGCGGGTGGGGCCGGACCGCACACTCAGGTCAGCTCAGGCCCGCGATGGTGGTACGGACCTTGGCGATGATCTCGTCGGGGATCGGGGCGTAGGACGCGTCGGCGAGCATCTTCTGCCCGTCCTCGGAGGCGATGTAGTTGAGGAAGGACCTGGTGGTCGGCAGGGTGCCGGCCTTGTTGCCCTTGTCGCAGACGATCTCGTAGGTGACGAGGGTGAGCGGGTAGGCGCCCGCCTCGCTCGGGTTGTAGTTCAGCTGCAGCGCCAGGTCGTTGCCGGTGCCGGCGACCTTGGCGGAGGCGATGGCCTTGGACGCGTTCTCCGCGGTCGCCTTGGCGGGCTCTGCGGCGGCGGTCTTCAGGTCGACGGTCTTGATGCCGTCGGCGGCGTAGGAGAGCTCGAAGTACGAGATGGCGCCGGAGGTCTGCTTCACCTGCTGGGCGAGGCCGGAGGAGCCCTGGGCGGACTGGCCGCCCTTGGCCTGCCAGGCCTTGCCGCCCTCGTACGGCCAGTCGGCCTTGGCCTGGGAGATCAGGTACTTGGTGAAGTTGTCCGTGGTGCCGGACTCGTCGGAGCGGTGGAAGGCCTGGATCTTCAGGTCGGGAAGCTTGGCGCCCGGGTTCAGCTTCTTGATCGCCGCGTCGTTCCAGTTGGTGATCCGGCCGTTGAAGATCTTGGCGAGGGTGGGCGCGTCGAGGGTCAGGCTGTCCACGCCCGGCACGTTGAAGCCGACCGCGATCGGGCCGCCGACCATGGGCAGGTCGATCGCCCGGCCGCCGGAGCAGACCTTCTTGGACTGCGCGACCTCTTCGGGCTTCAGCGGGGAGTCCGAGCCGGCGAACGCGGTCTGGCCCTGCAGGAACGCGGTGATACCGGCGCCCGAACCCGTCGGGTTGTAGTTGACCTGCACGCTCTTGCAGGCCTGCGTGTACTGCTTCACCCAGGCGTCGATCGCGTTCTTCTGCGCGGTGGAGCCCGACGCCTGCAGCTGACCCTTGGCGTCGTCGCACTTGACCGAGCCGGCCTGGGCGGACGCCGGGGCGCTGGTGCCGCTGCCGCCGCCCGTGTCGTCGGAGCCGCACGCCGTCAGGGCCAGGGCGCCGGAGACGGCGACAGCACCGAGGGACATCGCGCGAAGCCGGTTCTTGCGCTGAAGCTTCACTTTTCGGGTGTTCCTTCCAGGAGCCGCCGGCGGGCGGCGTGCGAAGTCGTGTCAGCCCTGCGAGGCACTGCTCTCAGGCTGCGGTCTCCCCGTGACGCGTGAGTGCCTGTCGGGCCGCACTCCGCACCGGGTAAGGCCGAAATTAGGCAGAACAGGTGAATCGGCCAGACGGCATGAGTGAACGGGAAGTGAACCCCTGCCGTCGGTGCGGTGAGGTCACGGAACGCTTACAGGGAGGGCACGAGCGGATGCCGGCGGATCACCGACGGGCACCGGCCGGACACCTGTGGAGGGCGTGGATCCCGGGCCTTCGGTCCACCTGGCTCGGGGCCCTTCGGTCCACCTGGCTCTCGCCACGCTCTCCGCACGCGAGCTCGTTGCTCCGTCCTGCCGAGACGACGCGCTCCCGCGGCTGCCGTCACACCACTCCCACCGGTCCCTCCCGCACCGACTTCCGCGGCCCGCGGAACCCCCGCGGCCGCGGGCCCGTCTCGATCCACGGGAGCCGACAGGAGGCGCAGACATGGAACGGCGTGCGTTCATCGGAGGCGGCGCGGCCGCGCTCGCGGCCATCACCACGGCCGCCTGCCACAGCGGCACCGCAGAGGGGGCGGCCGGCGCCGCCCGGGCCACCGCCTCGGCCGCCACCGCCGCGTCCTCCCGTACCCCGCTGCGGACCGCCGGCGCCGCGGCCGCCGCGAACTGGGCCGCGCTGGCCCGTGACCTGGACGGCAGCCTGATCCGCCCCGGCGACGCCTCCTGGAGCGTGGCCCGGCAGCTGTACAACACCCGTTTCGACACGCTCAGGCCCGCCGCGGTCGCGTACGTGGCGCACGCCGACGACATCCGCTCCACCCTGGCGTACGCCCGCGCCCACCGCCTGCGCGTGGCGATCCGCAACGGCGGCCACTCCTACGCGGGCTGGTCCTCGGGGGACGGCCGGCTCATCGTCGACGTGTCGAGGCTGAACCGGGTCCGGGCGGGCGGCGGCACCGCGGTGGTCGGTGCCGGGGCCAAGCTGATCGACGTCTACCGGGCGCTCGCGGCGAGGGGCAGCACGATCCCGGCGGGGTCCTGCCCGACCGTGGGCGTCTCCGGCCTGGTGCTCGGCGGCGGCCACGGCGTGGTGTCCCGGGCCTACGGCCTGACCTGCGACAGCCTGACCCAGGCCACGTTGATCACGGCGGACGGCCGGCAGCTGACCGCGGACGCCCGCGAGAACAAGGACCTGTTCTGGGCGCTGCGCGGCGCGGGCAACGGCAACTTCGGCGTCGTCACGGAGCTGCGGTTCCGGACCCACCCGGCGCCCCAGGCCGTGTCCGCGCACCTGACCTGGCCGTGGGCGCGGGCGGCCGCGGTGGTCAGGGCGTGGCAGGAGTGGGGCCCCGGCCAGCCGGACGAGATCTGGTCCGCCCTGCACCTGGAGAACACGGCCGGCGGCACGCCGACGGTGTCCGTGTCCGCGTTCTCCCTCGGCACCTACGGCGAGCTGCAGAACGCGGTGGACCGCCTGGCCGCGGCGGTCGGCGCCCCCGCGACGCGCGTCTCGCTCCGGCGCAGGTCGTACGAGCAGGCCATGGAGGCCTACGCCGGCTGCTCCTCCTTCCGGGCGGAGGCCCGGTGCCACCTGCCCGGTCCGACCCCGGGCCGCTCCGCGCGGGGCGCGCTCGGCCGGGAGACGTACGCGGCGCGGTCGGACTTCTTCGACCGCTCGATTCCGGCGGCCGGCATCCAGGCGCTGCTGTCGCAGGTGCGGGCGGTGCGGGGCGGTGCGGGCAGCGTCGCGCTCACCGCGCTCGGCGGAGCGGTCAACCGCGTCCCGCCGACGGCGACGGCCTTCGTCCACCGCCGTTCCCGGATGCTCGCCCAGTACCTGGTCTCCTGGCGGGCCGGTGGCGGGGCCTCCGGCCCGCGGGCAGGCTCGGCCGCCCAGTCCTGGCTGGCGGCGGTGCACGGCGCCATGAGGCCGTACGCCTCCGGCGCGGCCTACCAGAACTACGCCGACCCGACGCTGACCGACTGGCGCCGGGCCTACTACGGCGACGCGGCGCCCCGCCTGGCCCGGCTGAAGACGCAGTACGACCCGAACCGCTTCTTCACGTTCCCGCAGGCGCTGTAGGCGTCCCACGGCCGGCGGGCACCGGTCCCGGGTCAGCTCACCCCGGCCGCCACACCCGGGGCCCGCCGCACGTCCGCGGACGGCCGGGTCGCCACGCCCCCGGGTCCGCCCCCCGCACGTCGGCGAAAGCCCGGTCGTCCACGGCACCCGGTTACCCGTTCCCGGCGGCCCGCTCATCGCTCCGCGGTTCCCCGCTCGCCACGCTCCCTGGCAGCCGCTCCCCGGGCAAACTCCGTCGCCACGCCGCGAGCGGCGGGCCTCCCGTCGCTACGCCGCGAGGTCCCGCTCCTCGGCGGGTCCCCGGTCCTCGGTCCGGGGCCCCGCGACCACACCGTCCCCGTCCACGCCGGGCCGCGTGCGCGCCCGCACCAGCCACCCGCCCCACGCCGAGCAGTCGATCGCCCTCAGCACCGGCGTGAGCAGCGCCATCGCCGGCGGGGACAGCAGCAGGGCCACCGCCGTGCCGAGGGCGAAGCCGCCGACCACGTCCGTCGGGTAGTGCACCCCCATGTAGACGCGGCAGAACCCCTCGAGCAGGGCGAGCCCGATGCCGACCAGCCCGAACCGGCGGTTGGCGACGAACAGCGCGACGCCCATGGCCATGGTGATCGTGGCGTGGTCGCTCACGAAGGAGAAGTCGGACTTGCCGGCGACCAGGACGTCCAGCCCCTGATGGTCCCTGAAGGGCCGGGGCCGCTCCACGAAGCCCCGTATCGGCACGTTCACCAGGACCGCGATCCCCGCGGCCAGCGGCGCCCACACCAGCGCGGCGACGGACGACGCGGCCCGGGACCCGCCCTGGCGCCGCACGGACCACCAGCACCACAGCACCAGCAGGACC
Organism: Streptomyces sp. NPDC003697; assembly: GCF_053587115.1. Classification (NCBI taxonomy): domain Bacteria; kingdom Bacillati; phylum Actinomycetota; class Actinomycetes; order Kitasatosporales; family Streptomycetaceae; genus Streptomyces; species Streptomyces sp. NPDC003697. The sequence goes on along the minus strand of NZ_JBSFNN010000006.1, from coordinate 11,628 downwards.
ATGGCGAGCAGCAGTCCGTACTCACCCACGTACTCCACGACCCGGTCGAACCAGTGCGGCGCGGCCTTGGCCAGGCCGTTGATGTCGTAGAGGAGGTCGACGTCGGGGTTCGACCCGGATTCGGCGAGTCCAGCCATTGTGCTGCGGCCCCTTCGTCGTTTTTCCTCGGACGCACCCTGTGTGCGCCGCTCCTGTCCACCCCCGTGGCTGTAGATCCGCTTCCGCTGCACGCGTGTGCCACACGCGTTCCGTCCGACGTCTGCTCGGCCTACGACACCAGGAACGCACGACCTTGATTGATACGTTCCACACTCCACCGAATGATCACGCAGACGTTATCGAAGAGAGACTCATCTGCGCAGCTCAGGGGGTGGGTTCACGTTCGGTTCACACCGGTGTGGGGAGCGCTTTCGCGCCATCTTCGGTGACCCGGGTGGCCCCGAAGTAGTCCGGGGTGTCGATCGGGTCGAAGCGGATCACCGCCCCCGTCCGCGGTGCGTCGATCATGTACCCGCCGCCGACGTAGATACCCACGTGCCGGATGGCGCGGGAGTCGGTGAGGTCGTCCGAGAAGAACACCAGGTCGCCGGGGAGCAGCTCGTCCCGTTTCGGGTGCGGCCCGGCGTTGTACTGGTCGTTGGCGACCCGCGGCAGGGTGACCCCCACGCTCGCGTACGAGGCCTGGGTCAGACCCGAGCAGTCGAACCGTCCGCCCTGCTCAGCGGTGCCCTCGCCGCCCCACAGGTAGGGCGTGCCGAGCTTGCTCTGGGCGTAGGAGATCGCGGCCGCGGCCTGCTTGGACGGATCGACCCGCGTGACCGGCGCGGCGAAGCTCTCCGCCAGCGTCAGGATCGTCCTCACGTAGTTCCGCGTCTCCGCGTACGGCGGCACGCCCCCGTACTTGATGACCGCGTACGCCCCCGCGTTGTACGACGCGAGCATGTTGCGGGAGAGGTCCCCGGGCACGTCCTTCACGTACTTGGCGAGTTCGCAGTCGTACGACGCGGCCGACGGGATCGCGTCATTCGGGTCCCACACGTCGCGGTCGCCGTCTCCGTCGCCGTCGATACCGTGCGTGTTCCAGGTGCCGGGGATGAACTGCGCGATGCCCTGCGCCGCCGCCGGGCTCCTGGCCTCCGGGTTGAATCCGCTCTCCTGGTACAACTGCGCCGCGAGCAGCGCCGGGTTGAGGGCGGGACAGAGATTGCCCCATCGCTGAACGAGCGTCTGATAGGCGGCCGGCACCGCCCCTTTGGCCAGTCCGACCCCCCCGCGGCCGACGCCCCCCGCGCCGTTCCCGGCCACGACGTACACGCCGACGGCGAGCAGCATGACGAAGCTGAGGCCCAGTCCGGCCGCGACACCGCCGGCCACCCATACTTTCCGCACGGCTCAACCCTCCCCCATCGGCGGCCCGTTCCATGCCGCTTCCACCGCGTGCCCGCCGTGCCGGCCGGCATTTCGGCCTGTTCCCTTCCCCTCGCGGCCGGTCCCGTGGGCCCCGTCCGCTGCCCGCCGGTACCGCCGGGCGCGGCGGCGGGCCGGCCGGGCGACTGCCGGGGCCCGTGCGCCGCCGGAACCGCCGATTGTCCCGCGCGCCCGTCCAACAGACCATGCCACACACACCAGTTCGGCGGCGCCCCTGTGGACGGCCGTCGTGACCGGTGTCTCGTCCTGATGCCCGCGGGCCCACGGCCGTCACCGGGTCGAGTCCCGATGACGCACCGGAGGTGAGGCGGGCGCGCCCAGCGCCGCGCCCGGCCGGGGAATGCCGCGGACCGGCCACCCGGCCGGAGCATCGACCGGCCGCACGGCGCGGCGGGCTGCGGTGCGGCGCGGGCAGGACGTCACCCGTTCAGACCAGAGACCCACCCGTCAGGGACCGCACCGCCGGCCGTCGCGGGTCACCGCCCGGGATCAGCCGGCCGCCTCCTCGTACAGCTCCGCCGCCTCCCGCCCGAGGACGACGCTGTACGAGACGTCGGCCGTCGAGCCGCCCTGCTCGTGCCCGCCGAGCACCCCGACGAGCTGCCCGTCGCCGTTGACCCACGGGCTGCCGCTGGTGCCGCCGGTGAAGTGAGGGCAGTGGACGCGCTGCTGGGTGCGGCTGAGGGCGCGGGGCTTGGCGGTGCAGCGGATGGGCGCCTCCCGGGAACGGGGATAGCCGGTGACCGTCACCGCCGTCGCCCCGGTGGCCGTTCCGGCGGCGAACCGGTTGCCGCCGACGACGTCCTCCACACCCCTGCCGCCCCGGCGCGCGACCACCGCGAACGCCAGGTCACTGTCCTCGTCCCGGCCCTCGGCCCACCCCCGGGCCACGAAACGCCCCCGGACCTCCCACACCCCGTAGGGCGCCGTGCCGTCCCGGTACCCGGGCACGAACACCAGGTCGCTGTCGCCGTCCAGGCAGTGGGCCGCCGTGACGACGAGGTCGCGGCCGGGACTGTGCACGACGGAGGCGGTGCAGAAGTGGCTGCCCCGCAGGGCACCGGCGTCCTCCGCCGCGAACAGCGCCCCGACCCGTGCGGTCCGCGCGCTCGCCGCCGCCTCGGTGGTGACCCCCAGGGGGCCCGGGCCGTCGTCGGCGGCCGCGACGGAGGCCGAGGTGGCGGCCAGGAGGAGCAGCGCCCCGACCAGGGCACCGTGCCGGGACAGGGCAGGCCCGCGGGCGTGCCGGACGAGGCTCCCCTGGTCTGCGGTGCGCTTCATCAGGCCTACTCCGTACCCACGGCGGTGCGAGACAGGTCCCGGCTTCCCTGAGATTTTCCCCGCAACCAGGTGACGCCGCACCACGAGCGCCCGCTCCCGGCCCCCTCCCCCGGTCCCCGCTCCGGCTCCGGGCCGGCCGCGGACCGGCCGCGGACCGGCCGCGGACCGGCTCCGGGCTCGCCCGCAAAAAGCGGAACCGACCCCTCCCTGATCGAACATTCGTTCCTATAGGCTGACCGTCCATCACGCGCCGGGCGGCGCCCGGCGCCCCGAGGGAAGGGCGGAACCGTGAGACCATCGAGGAGGCGCGTCACCCGACCGGCCGTCAGAAACCGTGGCGGGACGTGAAGTAGGTCAACGACGGAACCACACACCAGGTTTCACACCGGCCTCATTGCCCGGCGTAACGCACCGTGATACACAGAGTGACCATACGGCCCCTCATGCACCGCCCCACCAGCCGCTTCGAGCGGCAGGCGACCGGCGGTGACAAGGTGTTCGTACGAAACCCGCCCATCAATGACGCCAAGTCGACATCCAGCGGCATCATTGTCGGCGAGAATGGTGCCTGACCTCTGCACGCTCGCAGGGGCACGCGGAACTACCCAACAGGGGCGGTGACTTACATGCTCTTTGCGGCCGACAAGGGAGACATCAACACCATCATCGGCGGGATCGCTCCGGACTGGGGCCCCTTCGGCAGCCTGGGCAACGAGGCGAAGGTGATGATCGAGGTGGTGATGGCGGTGGCCATCCTGCTCTGCCTCGGCATCGCCGTCTGGGGCGCCGCGAAGCAGCGCATCGGCGCCACGGCCCTGCGCGACACCTTCAGCGCCGAGCAGGGCAAGGGCCTGATCATCGCCGGCCTGACGGGAGTCTTCATCATCGGGTCCCTCGGCACGCTCTTCACCATCGTGTACGGCATGGCCGTGTAACCGGCGCACCGCCCGCGCACGCCGCGCACGGCGCTCCGTCAGCACCGCCAGTCAGGCCCTCCGGGCGCGCCCGGTGCCCCCGCCACCCCCACCCACCCACCGTGCCCACCGGCTGAGGTTGCGTTTCCCTGATGTCGAGTCACCACACCGCGCCCGCGCGGGAACCAGCACGGCTACCGTCGTACTTCCAGGCGTTCCGGTACGAGGTCGAGGGGGCGTACGGGGCATGAGTCACGGAGACGAGCACCGGTACGGGGAGTCCGCGCGCGCCGACGACGAACTGTTCGGCGGCAGCGGGCAGACCCGGACCCGGCTCCCGGACCGGGCCGGCGACCCCTACGGGGGTGCGCGGCGCGGCGGCCGCTCGTCCTCGCGCAGCCTGGTCACGGTGGTCGGCGTGGTCGTCCTCCTCATCGCCGCGATCGCCTTCGCGAACCGTGGCGGCGGCGGATCCTCCTCGGCCGACGACCGCGGCGGCAAACCGGCCGGCGCGGCGACGGCGGCGACCGGCAAGCGGCCGGTGACGGAGAAGTCCGGCGGCATCCCCTCGGGCTTCGCCCACGACGCGCAGGGCGCGCAGAGCGCGGCCGCCAACTACTCCGTGGCGCTGGGCTCCACGGACATGTTCAAGAAGGACACCAGGCACTCCCTCCTGACCCTGCTGTACACCCCCGCCGCGGCCACCCGGCTGCGCGGCCCCATGGACCTGGCCTACTCGGCCGAGTTCCTCGGCAAGGTGGGCCTGGACTCTGACGGCAACCCGCCTGCGGGGAGCACGTTCGTCTCCCGCGTGGTCCCGGTGGGCACCACCGTCCAGCAGTACAACGACAGCACGGCCAAGGTCGCGGTCTGGTACATGGGACTCATCGGCATGTCCGGGGAGACGTCGACCGACCCGGTCACCTCGACCTGGAAAACGTGGACGTTCGACCTGCAGTGGACCGGCGGCGACTGGAAGATCGCCGCCGACTCGCAGCAGGACGGCCCCGCCCCCGTGCCCGGTGACGACAGGGCCGCCACCTCCGACGAGATCAGCAAGGCCATCGACGAGTACGGAGGGTTCACCTATGCCCGGTAGCCGTCACCCCCTGCTCAGGCTCGCCGGAGTAGTGACAGCCGTCCAGACCTCGGTCGTGCTGCTAGCCGGCCGTGCCGTCGCCGATCCCTCACCCAGCCCGACGCCCTCGGGCAGTGCCGGCCCGTCCCCGGAAGCCAGCGAGAACCCCTGCGACCTCATCGTCGGCGAGGCACGGAAGTACTGCGAAAAGGGCAGCAGCGGCGGGAGCTCCCGAGGTCTCACCACCGACCCCACCGCCACCCTCGACCCCCTCTCCTCCCTCGCGCAGGGCTGCGCCGACGCCGCCTCCTGGACCATCAAGCAGCTCAGCAAGGCGGTGCAGGAGACCGCCGAGGTCGACTTCACCAACCCGAACTTCCGCAAGCAGTACGCCGTCGTCTTCGCGGCCTCGGCCATCCTGACGCTGCTGCTGTGGCTGCTGGCCGTCGCCAAGCGGGCCGTGCGCGGTGTCCCCCTGACCACCGCCATCTCCGAGGCCGTCGGCTTCCTCTGGCTCACCGTCCTCGCCTCCGCCTTCACCCCGCTGATCCTCTACACCGTCGTCTCCGCGACCGACAGCGTCAGCGACGTCCTCGCCAAGGCCACCGGCGACCAGACCGACACGTTCTTCGGCACGTTCGCCGAGGCGCTGGACAAGGGCACGGACATCGGCGGCGGCCCGATCATGCTGATCCTGGTGTCGCTCGTCTCGATCCTCGCGGCCGGCGTCCTCTACCTCGAGCTGTTCCTCCGGGCCGTCCTGCTATACGTCGGCGCCCTCCTCGGCGTCGTCGTCTACTCGGGCCTCGTCGACAAGAACCTCTGGGGCCACGTCCGCCGCTGGGCGGGCATCATGATCGCCGTCATCCTGGTCAAGCCGGTCATCGTCATCGTGCTCGGGCTGGCCAGCGCGCTCGCCGCGGACGACGGACCGGACGCGCTCGGAGCCGTCGTCTCCGGGCTCGCCATCATCCTGCTGGCCATCTTCGCCAGCGCCATGATCTACCGCTTCGTCCCCGGCTTCGGCGACGAGATCGCCGCCTCCCGCAACAACCGCATCATGCAGGGCGCCGAGGGCAAGGCCGCCGCCGTCCTCAGCTCACCGGCCAACATGGTGGCCCAGGGCATCAAGACCCACAGCACCCGGGTCGACGCGGGTGGCGGCGCCCAGTCGTCCGCCCCGCGCCCGGCCAACCCCCTGTCCGGCGGCGTCGCCGCCCACAGCACCCGCGTCCCGGACAGCGGCCGAGCCGCCCCTCCCGCCGCACCGGCCCCGCGCTCCCCCAGCCCGGTGAACTCCCCGCACGCCGGCAGCACCCGCAACAGCAGCACCAACCGCACAGGAGGTGACGGGCGTTGACGACCGAGTCCCACGTGTCCCACGCGGTCACGCCCCGCCGTACATACCTGATCGGCCGCGCCCGGCCCAACGCGATCATCGGCCGCAACCGCGAGACCGGCGAGATCGCGCTGATCGTCCTGGGCGCGTTCATCGGCATGATGTGCGGGCTCCTCGTCCCCGTCCTGTCCCTGCGCATCGTGCTGCTGGCGGGCTTCCCGATGCTGGCGCTGGCCGCGGTCTACGTGCCCTACCGGCACCGCACCTTCTACAAGTGGTTCGAGATCAACCGCAGCTACAAACGCACCGTCAAGCGCGGCGCCCTCTACCGCTCCGGCGTCATGGAGGCCGGCACCCGCCTGGACGGGCGGGAGATCGAGGTGGGCCCGCCGCCCGGCATCGGCCGCATCACCTGGCTCGCCGCGCCCTTCGGCCCCGACGAGATCGCCGTCCTGCTGCACGCCGACCGCAAGACGGTCACCGCCGCGATCGAGATCGAGGGCCCCGGCGTCGGCCTGCGCGACTCCGAGGACCAGGAGGCCCTCGTCGACCGCTTCGGCACCCTGCTGAAGCACGTGGCCAACGGCGACGGCTTCGTCACCCGCCTGCAGATGCTCGCCCGCACGCTGCCCGCCGACCCCGACGCCCACGCCAAGGACGTCTCCCAGCGCGGCGACGAGCGGGCGCCGCACTGGCTCCAGCGGTCCTACGACCAGCTGCAGTCGATGGTGTCCACCAGCAGCGAGCAACACCGCGCCTACCTGGTCGCCTGCATGCACTACACCCGCGAGCTCGCCGCCGAGGCGCAGGCCATGGCCCGGGCGGCCCGGCCCGCCGGCGGCCGCAAGCTCGACCGGGACGCCGGACTCGCCGTCGTCATGGCCCGCGAGCTCACCGACATCTGCTCCCGGCTCCAGGAGGCGGACATCCGCGTCCGGCAGCCGCTCGGTCAGGGACGGCTCGCCTCGCTCATCCACTCCATGTACGACCCGGACCACCCCATCGACCACATCCAGGCGATGACGCAGCGCAACGCCTGGCCGGCCGAACTGGACGCCATGGAGCCGACCTACCTGCAGGCCAAGACCCGCGAGTCGTCCACCCGCCGGCCGTGGTGCCACGCCACCGCCTGGGTCAAGGAGTGGCCGATGACCCCGGTGGGCGTGAACTTCCTCGCCCCGCTGCTCGTCCACACCCCGGACGTCATCCGGACCGTCGCCGTGACGATGGACCTGGAACCCACCGAGGTCGCCATCGAGCGCATGCTGACCGAGAAGACGAACGATGTCGCCGAGGCCAGCCGCGCCGCGAAGATGAACCGCACCGTCGACCCGCGCGACGTGGCCGCCCACCACCGCATCGACCAGCGCGGCGAGGACCTGGCGAGCGGCGCCGCCGGCGTCAACCTCGTCGGCTACATCACCGTCTCCTCCCGCACCCCCGAGGCGCTGGCCCGCGACAAGCGGACCATCCGCGCCTCGGCCGGAAAGTCGTACCTGAAACTGGAGTGGTGCGACCGCGAGCACCACCGCGCCTTCGTGAACACGCTCCCGTTCGCCACCGGAATCCGACGGTAGGGGCTGATGCTCTGATGCGGGACCCGCTGACCGCCCTCACGGACGCCTTCACGTCCTTCCTGTTCGGGAAGGTCGAGACCACCCGGCTGCCCGTGCGCACGTCGACAGGCCAGGCCCAGGCGGTCTACCTGCCGACCGCCGCCCCCGGCCTCGGCGACTCCGGCGTCATCATCGGCCGCGAGGTCTACTCCGGGAAGGGCTACATCTACGACCCGTTCCAGCTCTACGGCCAGCAGCTCCCCGCGCCCCACTGGCTCGTCCTCGGCGAGTCCGGCAACGGCAAGTCGGCCCTGGAGAAGACCTACGTCCTGCGCCAGCTGCGCTTCCGCGACCGCCAGGTCGTCGTCCTCGACGCCCAGGGCGAGGACGGCGTCGGCGAGTGGAACCTCATCGCGGAGGAACTGGGGATAACGCCGATCCGGCTGGACCCGACCGCCGCCCTCAACCACGGCATCCGGCTCAACCCGCTGGATCCGGCGATCACCACGACCGGGCAGCTCGCCCTCCTGCGGACGATCATCGAGGTCGCCCTGGGCCACGGCCTCGACGAGCGCTCCGGCTTCGCCCTGAAGGTGGCACACGCCTACGTCAACGAGACGATCGTCGAGCGCCAGCCGGTGCTCGGCGACATCGTCGAGCGGCTGCGGCACCCGGAGCCGGAGTCGGCGGAGGCGATGAACGTCGCCATAGACGACGTGCGCGCCTGGGGCCTGGACGTGGCACTGGTCCTTGACCGCCTGGTCGACGGTGACCTGCGCGGCATGTTCGACGGCCCCACCACGGTCGGCATCGACCTGGACGCCCCGCTCATCGTCTTCGACCTGTCCCACATCGACCGCAACTCCATCGCCATGCCGATCCTGATGGCCATCGTCGGCGTGTGGCTGGAGCACACCTGGATCCGTCCCGACCGCAAGAAGCGCATCTTCCTGGTCGAGGAGGCGTGGCACATCATCAACAGCCCGTTCGTGGCGCAGCTGTTCCAGCGGCTGCTCAAGTTCGGGCGCCGCCTCGGCCTGTCCTTCGTCGCGGTCGTGCACCACCTGTCCGACGTGGTGGACGGAGCGGCGGCCAAGGAGGCTGCCGCGATCCTGAAGATGGCGTCGACCCGGACGATCTACGCCCAGAAGGCCGACGAGGCCAGGGCGACCGGACGGGTCCTCGGCCTGCCCCGCTGGGCGGTGGAGATCATCCCCACCCTCACTCCCGGCATCGCCGTGTGGGACGTCAACGGCAACGTCCAGGTGGTCAAGCACCTGATCACCGAGACCGAACGCCCGCTGGTCTTCACCGACCGCGCGATGACCGAGTCCGCCAGCGACCGCGAGGACGACGCCCTGCGCGCCGCAGAACTGGAGGCCGAGCAACGGGCGGCGGCCTTCATGGAACAGCACATCGCCGACCTGGACGGCTCCTCCGAGTCGACGGTGGCCTAGGAGGCGGCGTGCGACCGGACGACCACGACCGCGCAGGGGCGGCCCGCCGGGACGGCCAGGGAGGCGTGCCCGACGGGGTGCTGGTCGGCCTGCTGGGGTTCCTCCTCGGCATGACGCTGCTGGTCTGGACGGCGACCGGCCTCGCCGGGCTGTTCGCGCACGGCGCCTGGCCGTCCGGCGTCACCTTCACCCGTACGCCTCTGGCCATGCGTCACCTCGCCGGCCGACCGCACGACTTGCCCGGCGCCTGGCCCGACACCCCTCCGGGTGGGCTGTCGGGGTACGGGCTGTTCTGGGGGCTGTTCATCGGGCAGCTGATGGTGCTGTTCGTGCTCACCGTGTTCGTCCTGGGCACCGTGGCACGATGGCGTGCGGGCCGGCTGCGCAGACGGGCCGAGCAGGCGGCGGAGCGGAAGCGCCCCACCCCGGACACGGCCCCGCACCCCCACGAGGTCCCCGCGCCGGCACCCCACGAGGTCCCGGCCCAGAGAACGGTCCCGCAGCCACCCGATCCACCCCTCGCCCAGCCCGAGCAGCCGCAAGGGCCGCAGCAGCCTCAGGCCGAACAGGTACAGCAGCCGGAGGCGGTCGGGGCATCGCGGCCCGCCACCCCCACGGCCCCTGCCGCCGCCCCCTTCGCCGAAGCCGCCGTGACCGGCTGGACGACGGTCGTCGTGGCCTCGCCGGAGAGCCGCCGGTCCATCGCGGCCCAGGCGATCCGCGACGCGGCCGGCCCCGCCCTCGTCGTCACCTCGAACCCCGGCCTCTGGCAGGACACCAAGGACGCCCGGGCCAAGCTGGGCCCGGTCCTCCTCTACGACCCCGGCCACCTCTGCGACACCCCGGGCCGCCTGCACTGGTCCCCCGTCGCGGGCTGCGCGGACAGGAACACGGCGGCCGCCCGGGCCACCGCCCTGCTCGCTCCCGTCCGTCCCACCGCCAGGATCGACCAGGCGGTGAGCGACACCGCGGAGACCCTGCTGCGCAGCTACCTGCACGCCGCCGCCGTCGACGGACGCACCGTCCGCCACGTCCACCGCTGGGCCCAGGGGTCCCAGGTCCAGGACGCCGTACGGGTCCTGCGCACCCATCCCAAGGCGGCTGCCGGCTCGGCGGGCGAGCTCGAGGCCGCGCTGACCTCGCACCCCGAACGCCGCGACATAGCACAGGAGCTGACGAGCCGAGCCCTGGCCTCGCTCCTCACCGTGAACGTCCGTGAAGCCTGCACCCCGCACCGAAATGATGCGCTCGCCCTGGATTCCTTCGTCCACGAAGAGGGAACGCTCTACGTGATGGGGCGGTCCATCGAGGATCCGCGCACCGATCCGGGCGCGATGCCCCTGCTGACGGCACTCGCCCAGAGCGTGGTCGAGCACGGCCGGCGCATGGCCGAACGGTCATCCTCCGGTCGGCTCGACCCACCACTCACCCTGGTCCTGGAGGACGTGGCCGCGGTGGCCCCGCTCCCCGAGCTCCCGGACCTGCTGTCCACCGGGGCGGGCCGCGGGCTGCCGACCCTCGCCCTGCTCCGCTCCCGCGAACAGGCCCGCGCCCGCTGGCCCCACCGCGAACTGCCGGTATAGGGGGCCCGTCCGGCATGATCCGCCGGACAGCCCCTTGGCCCTCAGGGACGCTGGAGCACGAACTCCAGCTCGTTCTTCTCCGCTCCGGCCGTCAACGCCACGGTGTGCCCGCTCGGTTCGAAGCCGATCCGGCGGTAGAAACGCTGCGCCCGCCCGTTGTCCTCGTGCACGATCAGCCGAGCCCGCTCGACGCCGATATACCAGGCCCAGCTCAGCGCCTCGTCGAACAGCACCTCGGTCAGTCCGCACCCGCGGTGCTCGGGCCGCACGTACACGCCCACCAGGTGCCCCTGGCGCTGCTCGACCGGGAATCCGGCCCAGTCCTGGCTGCCGGCCTCCTCCACAAGGACGGTGACGCTGCCGACCCACGAGCCGTCCGGCGCCTCGACGATGAACTGCCGTGCCCCCGGCGCCCCTTCGGATGCCCCGGCCGCCCGCTCCTGCCAGAAGGAGTCCGGCTTCGTCAGGGCCTGGTCGTAGGTCTCCAGGAAGGCCAGGTGCGCCACCGGGTCCTGGAGCGCGAGGAGCCGCAGCGCCTTCACCGCGGGCCACTCGCCGGCTTGTATGGCGCGTACGACGTACTTCTCATCGCTGCTGGGGCTGCTCATGGGGGCCACCGTACGGCAGGTGCGTCAGCCGTCGGCATCCATTTTTCCCGGGACCCCCTAAACGCAGAAGACCCCGCACCATACGGTGCGGGGTCTTCCCACAAATTGTTCGGCGGCGTCCTACTCTCCCACAGGGTCCCCCCTGCAGTACCATCGGCGCTGTAAGGCTTAGCTTCCGGGTTCGGAATGTAACCGGGCGTTTCCCTCACGCTATGGCCACCGAAACACTATGAAACTGACAACCGCACCACACACAAACGGTGTGGGGTTGTTCGTGGTTTCAGAACCAACACAGTGGACGCGAGCAACTGAGGACAAGCCCTCGGCCTATTAGTACCGGTCACCTCCACACGTTACCGTGCTTCCAGATCCGGCCTATCAACC
>NZ_JBSFNN010000005.1:0-144132 GCF_053587115.1 Streptomyces sp. NPDC003697 | reverse complement strand
CCGGCCGGTGCGGCGAGTGGGGGTACCCCCTGCTCGAGCGGAGCCGAGAGCTTGGGGGAGCGTGCCGGGCGCCGCGACGGGGCGAACGTTGCCTGTCGCGGCACTAGAACAGCGGGAGCTGCCCCGGGAACTCGGGAACCACGTATCCGTCCAGCGACGGCTGCACGGCGCCGAGTTGCGCCGCCCGGCGCGATCCCGGACAGGACGTCAGCTCGCCGCTGTCCCGCGCACCGGGCGGGTCGTGCCGCGCGAACCGCCCGGCGACGACGGCGATCTCACGACGGCACACGGGGCACGATCTGCGGCGCGGGGACGAGGACGACGAGGACATGGAGCCAGTGTGCCCCCGGGCACTGACAGGGCCCGTACGGCCACGACGCGCCCTGGCCCGTTGGCGCGTCCCGCCCTACGGTGGCGGCATGAGCGATCAGTGGGAAGCGCCTGTCGCACCCGTCGAGGCCCATGAACCCCCCTACTACGCGGCTGTCTTCACCTCGGTGCGAACCGGGAACCAGAGCGGCTACCGCGAGACCAACGCGCGCATGGAGGACCTGGTGAAGGACATCCCCGGGTTCCTGGGGATGGACCACGCACAGACCCCCGGCGGGCTGGGCATCACCGTCGGGTACTTCCGCGACGCCGACGGTCTCACGGAGTGGCGGCGCAACGCCGAGCACCGCGCGGCGCAGAAGCGCGGGCGGGACGAGTGGTACGAGAGCTACACGCTGCACGTGGCGAAGGTGGAGCGGAGCCACGGGTTCGTGCGAGCGGAGGATCCGCAGAGCCCGGCGGCAGGCTGACCAACCGAGATCACCGAGGAGGGCCCTCCGACGCGGGGACCGGCCGCCGAGTGATCAAGGCCGGTGCGACGCGCCACAGACGTGCCGGAGCAAGCGCCCCGGCAGGGAAGCCGCGGGAAAACGAGAACGTCCCCCAACCAGGCTTGCTGGTCGGGGGACGATTCCCCATGCGTGGCGGCGCCAGGATTCGAACCTGGGGGAAGGTCTCGCCTCACCTCGCACCCGGGCGAGTGGCCGGCTTGGAACCCCGACCTTCCGCTCGACCATCCACTCGCTGTCTTCGTGGCCTCCTCGGGCGTCGTCGGCAGAGAACGGCCGCTCGCCCCCCAGGCCATGTGCCCCTGGATCCGCTCGGGATCGTCAGGGCACCGCACACACCGCCACCGGAACTTCCCGGCTGCTCGGGGTGCGTCACCGGTGCAGGGACTCGGCGACGGCCGGGTCCTCGAGCACGGTGACGCACCAGGCGAAGTGCTCGTCACCGCCGCCCGGCGCGAAGGCGTCGCTCGTGGCCATCGCATAGGCGGCCCGGTACAGCAGGAGGTCGTCGACCGCGTAGCCGAACTCGTCGGCGAACCGCGTGGTGAGCTGCTGGGTGATCTCCGGGGCGTGCTCGGTGCCCGTCGGGAAGACGGCCGCGGCCACGGCGGCGTCGAACCGGGGGTCCCCGCCCGTGGACAGGAAGCCGTAGTCGACCAGGGCGAGCGGCCGCAGGTCGTCGTCCACCAGCACGGTCTCCGGGAAGACGTCACCGTGGACGACCGCCTCGTCGGTACGGGGCAGCGAGCGCAGCTTCCGAAGCAGCCGGGCGCGCGTGTCGTCGAAGTCGCGGACATCCGTGGAGAGCCGGTCCGCGCACCGGCTGACCCGCCGGTCCACCAGGTCCGCCAGGGCGGATCCGAAAGTGGTGTGGCCTTCCCACAGCGGGCGTTCCTCGTCCAGCACAGGAAGGTGCTTGACCTCGCCGACGTCATGGGCGTCCGCCAGGGCACGCAGCACGCCGACCAGGCAGTCGACCGCTTCGGGCAGCACCTCGTCCGGGTCGTCGGTGCGGATCCGGCCCGCCAAGGGCTCGCCGGTCAGCTCCCGCTCCACGGTCATCGGGACACCGTCGATGTCCTCGACGGCGAGGATCTCCGGGGCGCCGAACGGCAGGTGCGCCGCGGCATCGGCGTAGAAACGCTGCATCCGCCGCAGTTCGGATCCCCGTCGGCGCTCCCACACCTTGGCCACCGTTCCGTCCCCGAGTCGGTAGACGGCTCCCTCCACCGCCGCCTCGACGGGCTGGGCGTCGGGATATCCGGCGTCGACGAAATGTCGTACGCGCCGGGCCGTGGTGTCCCGTATCGCATCGGACATCTCGCGCCTCCTTCCGCCCCCGGCGTGCACGACCTGCCGGTCGGCGGGGCCGTCGCCGGGACCATCTCCCACGGTAGGCCCCTCGCCCGCGCCTCGTGGAACGAGCCGGAGTGATCATGCCCTCCTGGGGGACGCCTGGGGGACACGCACTGGTCAACGGTGGGATACGGGTGGGACGAGGTGAGACACGTCCACGACGAGTCGAGCGAGGAGAAGCAACAAGAAACCCCCTCTGACCAGGCAAGTAAGCTGATCAGAGGGGGTTTCCCTCAGCGTGGCGGCGCCAGGATTCGAACCTGGGAAGGCTGAGCCGGCAGATTTACAGTCTGCTCCCTTTGGCCGCTCGGGCACACCGCCGGGGATGCTGCCCGTCGTCCGCCTTTCGGCGGTGCTCCGTGGCAACGACGTAAACGATACCTGATGCGCAGGGGTGCTTCGCCACCCGATTGATCGGCGTCACCGCGGACGACGGGTGACTAGGCTGGTGCGGATGCGGCCCGGGACTCCCTGCCGGGCTCGGCGGAACCCCACGCCCGCCGACACGCACCCGACAAGCACCCTGATACAAGGAGCCACAGGACATGGCCGACTCCAGTTTCGACATCGTCTCGAAGGTCGAGCGGCAGGAGGTCGACAACGCCCTCAACCAGGCCGCCAAGGAGATCTCGCAGCGCTATGACTTCAAGGGCGTGGGTGCCTCGATCTCATGGTCCGGCGAGAAGATCCTCATGGAGGCCAACTCCGAGGACCGGGTGAAGGCGGTCCTCGACGTCTTCCAGTCCAAGCTGATCAAGCGCGGCATCTCGCTGAAGGCCCTGGACGCGGGCGAGCCGCAGCTGTCCGGCAAGGAGTACAAGATCTTCGCCTCCATCGAGGAGGGCATCTCCCAGGAGAACGCCAAGAAGGTGGCGAAGATCATCCGTGACGAGGGCCCCAAGGGCGTCAAGGCGCAGGTCCAGGGCGATGAGCTGCGCGTCAGCTCCAAGAGCCGCGACGACCTGCAGGCCGTCATCGCCCTTCTGAAGGGCAAGGACTTCGACTTCGCGCTGCAGTTCGTGAACTACCGCTAGTCCGCCGGACGACCGGCCTCCGCGCCCTGGGCGGGCATCCGGCATCGCGCCCGGGGCGGGCATCCGGCATCCGGCCATAGCCTTCGGCGGCCGGACGTCCGGTCACCGCGCCCCAGGCGGGGCATCCGGCCGTCGTGTTCGGCAGGCCGGGCGGCCGGGCGTCGCGGGCCGGGCGTACGGCGAAGGGTGGGCACCCGTTCGGTGCCCACCCTTCGCCGTCTGCGGGACGCCGGCGCCGCGGCGGCGCGCTCAGTCGCGTGAGTTGCCGAACAGGATGCGGTAGGCGATCAGCAGCACGAGTGAGCCGCCGATCGCCGCCGCCCAGGTGGCGCCGTCGTAGAACTCCTTGCTGATGGGGTGGTCCAGCCAGTGGGCCGAGATCCAGCCGCCGATGAACGCGCCCGCGATGCCGATGAGGGTGGTGCCGAGGAGGCCGCCCGGGTCACGGCCGGGCAGCAGGAACTTGGCGATGGCACCGGCCAACAGCCCCAGGATGATCCAGCTGACGATGCCCATGTCCTGATCCTGCCCTTCCACCCTGTGCCTGCACTGTCCCCGCGCTGCGGCTCCGGGGTCGTGTCCGCAGGCCGCGCGTCCCGCTCCTCGTACGGGACGCCGCTCTCCCGTCCTCGTCGTGGTGCTCGCCCCACGGGGTTCTCGTGCCGTGTTGCCGCTGAAGACGCCGCGACCACATCCGACGGTTGCACTGATCACTGCGGTACGCACCATGACGGGCTCCGCCCAGGGGACCGACGGGCCCCGGGTTGCGGGGCGGGGCGCCGCCCTGGGATACGGGGCGGGCCGCCCGGGGTGCGGGGCGTCCGCGGGTGCCGGCACCTCGCGGGCGGGACGAGGCAGGCCGGGGCTTCGCTCCGCGAACCGAAACTCCGCGAACCGAAAAGGGCATGTCGGTACTGGGCTGCGCGGGTACCCGTGCGGGACCGGGGCGCGGTCGGCACGCGTGCGGAGGTGAGGAGCTCGTGAGTCAGCCCTCGAACACCGGTACGCACGGGTCGGACGCAAGGCGGATCCCGCCGCCTTCGGGCGGCGAGGACCTGGACCGCCTGCAGGCCGGGCTGCGGCACCTGGCGCACGTCCACGGGCGTCTGCGCGCGCTGCTGGACGCCGTGATGAGCATAGGCAGCGCCCTGGAGCTGGACGTCGTGCTGCACTCCATCGTGGAGTCGTCCCGGAGACTCGTCGACGCCCGGTACGCGGCGATCGGCGTACTGGACCAGGCCGGGCACTTCACCGAGCTGATCCCGTCCGGATTCGGCGCGGACCAGTTCCGGCGCGGGTCCGGGGACGAGCTGCCCCACGGCACCGGACTGCTCGGCGAGCTGGTCCGCAACCCCAGTCCGCTGCGCGTGGCCGACCTCGCCGGGCACCCGCGGGCGGTGGGCTTCCCCAAGGGGCACCCGGTCATGACCACCCTGCTCGGGGTGCCGATCCGGGTCCGCGGCACCGTCTACGGCAACCTGTACCTCGCCGACAAGCAGGACGGCCCCTTCACCGACGAGGACGAGGAGATCGTCACGGCCCTGGCCGGCGCGGCCGGTGTCGCCATCGAGAACGCCCGTCTCTACGAGCGGGTCCGCCGCGCCACCGAGGAGTTCCAGCTCCGCCTCCTGCCCGACCTGCCCGGCATACCCGGTCTGGAACTGCGGGCCCGCTACCAGCCCTCCACGCGGACGCCGCGCATCGGCGGGGACTGGTACGACCTCTTCCGCCTGCCCGGGCATGCCCCCTGTCTGATGGTCGGCGACGTGATGGGCCACGGCCTGGAGGCCGCCACCCTCATGAGCCAGATCAGCAACGCCCTGCGCGTCATCGCCTTCGACGAGCGGGAGCCGCCGAGCCGGATCCTCCACCGTCTCGACGAGGTCCTGCACGGCCTGTACGGCGGTCCCATGGCCACGGTCCTCGTCGCCCGTCTGGAGTCTCCCGACCGCGACGGCAGCCGGCTGCTGCGCTGGGCCAGTGCCGGGCATCTGCCCCCTCTGCTGGCCACCCCCGACCACCGGGCCCGGTACGTGCGCACCGAGTCCGTCGGCCATCCCCTCGGCGTCGACCCCGGCCTGATGCGCCCCGAGCACGAGCTGCTCCTCCCACCGGGCGCGACCATGGTCCTGCACACCGACGGGCTGGTCGAGTGCCGCGGCCACTCGCTCGACGAGGGCATGGACGAGGCCGGACGCCTGGCCGCTGCCCTTGCCACGGCTCCACTCGACCAGTTGTGCGATGCGCTTCTCGCCCATCGCGCCGGTGCCTTCGACGACGACGTGGCCATTCTCGCCGTCCGTGTCACCGGCTGAGGGGGACGCCGGTCCGGCGCCCGGTGTCACGGCCGTCGCCCTCGCAGGGCCCTCCCCCGATCGCGCCCCGGCGGGCGCCGCGGTGACGCCGGGGCGTCACCCGCTGATACTTGGACCAGCAGGCGGTGCCGGCGGAGCGACCCGGAGAGGTGCCGATCATGAAGGTGTTCAACCTGGTGCTCAATGTTCTGTGGCTGGTCCTCTGCGGCATCTGGATGGCGCTCGGGTACCTTGTCGCGGCGCTGGTGTGCTTCCTCCTGATCGTCACCATCCCGTTCGGCATCGCGGCGCTGCGCATCGCGGGGTTCGTGCTGTGGCCGTTCGGCAGGACCACGGTGGACCGGCCCGACGCCGGTGCGCCGTCCTTCCTCGGGAACGTGATCTGGGTCGTTCTCGCCGGGTGGTGGCTGGCGCTGGGGCACCTGCTCACGAGCATCCCGCTGTTCCTGTCGATCATCGGCATCCCGTTCGGATGGGCGAACCTGAAGCTCATCCCGATCTCGCTCATGCCCCTGGGGCGCGAGGTGGTGTCCACCGACAAGGGCTTCGGCCGGCGGACGGCGTGGTGACGGCGGACGGGGGGAACGGGCAGGGCCGCTCAGGGACACCGCACGGCGCTGAGGGCCGTCGTCACCGCCGTCGGCCCGCCATCTGTTCGAGTCGGGCGATGCGCTCCGCCATCGGCGGGTGCGTGGAGAACATCTTCGCCAGCCCCTGGCCGGGGCGGAACGGGTTCGCGATCATCATGTGACTCACCGTCTCGATGCGCGGCTCCGGCGGCAGCGGGAGCTGCTTGGTGCCGACCTCCAGCTTGCGCAGGGCGCCCGCGAGGGCGAGGGGGTCGCCGGTGAGCTGGGCGCCGGACGCGTCCGCCTCGTACTCCCTGGAGCGGCTGATGGCGAGCCGGATCAGGCTGGCCGCGAGCGGGCCCAGTATCAGGATCAGCAGCATGCCGAAGAGGCCGGGCCCCTCGTCGTCGTCGGAACGGCCGACGGGGATCAGCCAGGCGAAGTTCACCAGGAACATGATCACTGAGGCGAGGGCGCCGGCCACGGACGAGATGAGGATGTCGCGGTTGTAGACGTGGCTGAGCTCGTGGCCGATGACGCCGCGCAGCTCGCGCTCGTCGAGGAGGCGCAGGATGCCGTCCGTGCAGCACACGGCGGCGTTGCGCGGGTTGCGGCCGGTGGCGAAGGCGTTCGGCGCCTCCGTCGGGGAGATGTACAGGCGCGGCATGGGCTGGCGGACCTGGCTGGAGAGCTCGCGGACCATGCGGTACAGGCCCGGGGCCTCGAACTCGCTGACGGGCCGGGCACGCATCGCCCTCAGGGCCAGTTTGTCGCTGTTCCAGTACGCGTACGCGTTGGTGCCGAGGGCGACGAGGACCGCGACGACGAGCCCTGTGCGGCCGAAGAAACTGCCGATGACGATGATGAGGGCGGACAGTCCCCCGAGGAGTACTGCGGTCCTGAGCCCGTTGTGCCGGCGGTGCACGGTACGCCCTCCAAGTGGTGCGGCAGGGGAACCCTTGGCTTGCTGCAGTCACGCCACTGGGCCGTGGTGTCACGTCCAGTGGACCCTTTCGTACTGGTCAACGCCGGGCGGGGACCCCTGGTTCCCTGGTGTTGCGGCGGCGCGCGGGCCGTCCGGGTGAGCGGTACGCCGGTCGGCTCGCGCGCAGAAGGCCGAGTGCCCCTCGCCCGCGGGGCGATGCCTGCGCACGGAAACGGGGGCCGGGCGCCGGGAGCCGGCGGTCGCGCCGGGCATCTTGATACGGGCGCGGCCGCGCCCGGGCATGGGTGCGGTCCCGTCGTGAGACGGGCGCGGCACCGCCGTTGGACGGGCGCGGCCCGTCAGAACAGACCCGTGCCCGCGAACCGCAGGACCAGCTGCGGCGCGCCCGAGAGGGCGATGCCGAGGACGGCCGTCAGGGCGAGCGCGGCGGTGAGCGGGGCCGGGATGCGGTGCCCGGCCGGCTCGCCCTCGGGGGCCCGGAAGAGCAGGGCCGTCCACTGCAGGTAGTAGAAGAGCGCGATCACGACGTTGACGGCCATGACGACGGCGAGCCAGCCAAGTCCGGCCTCCACCGCCGCCGAGAACACGGTGACCTTGGCGAACAGGCCGATGACACCTGGCGGCAGCCCGGCGAGGCACAGCAGGAAGAAGGCGAACAGCAGGGCGGTCAGCGGGTTCGTGGCGTACAGGCCCCGGTAGTCGCTGATCCGGTTGCCGGGCCGCGTACGGCCGACCAGCGCGGCGACCGCGAAGGCGCCGAGGTTGACGGCGGCGTACATGAGCGCGTACGCGACCGTGGAGCCGATCGACTTGCCGGCGTCCTTCGAGTAGCCCGCCGCGGCGATCGGCACGAGCAGGTAGCCGGCCTGGCCCACGGACGACCAGGCCAGCAGCCGGACCGCGCTGAACGCGCGCGTGGCCTGCTGGCGCAGGGCTCCGACGTTGCCGACCGTCATGGTGAGCGCGGCCAGCGCCGCGAGCGCCGGACCCCAGACATCGGCGTACGAGGGGAAGGCGACGACGGTGACGAGGATGAGGCCGGTGAAGCCGACCGCCTTGCCGACGACCGACAGGTAGGCGGCGATCGGCAGCGGCGCGCCCACGTAGGTGTCGGGCACCCAGAAGTGGAACGGGACGGCGGCCGTCTTGAAGGCGAAGCCGACGAGGGTGAGGACGACGCCGGTCTGGGCGAGCGTGTTCAGCTGCCCGTCGACGTGCTGGAGGCGGTCGGCCACCTGGCTCAGGTACAGGGTGCCGGTGGACGCGTAGACGAAGCTGATGCCCAGCAGGCTGACGGCCGTCGCGGTGACCGAGGACAGGAAGAACTTCAGGGCCGCGTCGGACGAGCGGCGGTCGCCGTGCCGGATGCCGACGAGCGCGAAGGCGGGCAGGGAGGCCACCTCCAGGGCGACGATCAGGGTCGCCAGGTCGCGGGAGGCCGGCAGCAGCGCCGCGCCCGCGGCGGAGGACAGCACCAGGAACCAGTATTCGCCCTGGGCGAGTGCCCGGCGCTCGTCCTTCAGGGCCGTGACGGACAGCAGGGCGGCCAGCAGGGCACCGCCGAGGACGAGGAACTGGATGACGAGGGTGAAGCGGTCGGCCGTGTAGCTGCAGACGCCGGCCCGGCCGGTGAGGCAGAACGTGGCGCGGTCACCGTCCAGCAGCGGCAGCAGGGCCAGCGCGGACGCGGCGAGCCCCGCGATCGAGACCCAGCCGAGCAGGGGTTTGCGCGGCTCGGGCAGGAAGAGGTCGGCGACGAGCACGGCGAGGGCGGCCACGGCCGTGATCAGGGGCGGCGCAACGGCGACCCAGTCGACGGACTGGATCACCGAGGCGGCCAGGGGCTGGGCCGGGGAGCTCATCGGGTGCCTCCTGCGAGGAGCTGCTGCACGGCCGGGTCGGTCAGCCCGAGCAGGGTCTTGGGCCACAGTCCGGCGACGACGATGAGGGCGACGAGCGGGGTCCAGGCCGCGAACTCGTAGCCGCGCACGTCGGGCAGGTGCGGCGCGTCCTGCGGTTCGGCGCCCATGCAGACGCGGCGGACCACGACGAGCAGGTACGCGGCGGTCAGCAGGGTGCCGAACGCTCCGATCGCCGTGAAGGTGAGGAACGCGGGGCGGGCGAGACCGACGGCGGGCCGGAACGCGCCGAACAGGGCCAGCATCTCGCCCCAGAAACCGGCCAGGCCGGGCAGGCCGAGAGAGGCGACCGCGCCGAAGGCGAGCAGACCGCCGAGGCGGGGTGCCCTGCCGTACAGGGCGGCCCCCGTCTTCTCGGACAGGGTGTCGAGGTCGGTGGTGCCGGTGCGGTCCTTCAGCGCGCCGACCAGGAAGAACAGCAGGCCGGTGATGAGGCCGTGGGCGATGTTGGCGAACAGCGCGCCGTTGACGCCGGTGGGGGTCATGGTGGCGATGCCGAGCAGGACGAAGCCCATGTGACCGACGGAGGAGTAGGCGATGAGCCGCTTGAGGTCGCCCTTGGCACCCCGTTTGGCCAGGGCGAGGCAGGCCAGGGACCCGTAGATGATCCCGACGACGGCGAACGCGGCGAGGTAGGGCGCGAAGGTGCGGAAGCCGTCGGGAGCGACCGGCAGGAGGATGCGGACGAACCCGTACGTGCCCATCTTCAGCAGCACGCCGGCCAGCAGGACGGAGCCGACGGTCGGCGCGGCGGTGTGGGCGTCCGGCAGCCAGCTGTGCAGGGGCCACATCGGGGTCTTGACCGCGAGTCCGATCCCGACCGCCAGTACCGCGACGACCTGCACGGACGCGGTCAGCGACCGGCCGTTGTCAGTGGCGAGTGCCACCATGTCGAACGTGCCCGCCTTGATCCCGATCAGGAGCAGGCCGAGCAGCATGACGACCGAACCGAGCAGCGTGTAGAGGATGAAGCGCCAGGCGGCGGCCCGGCGGTTCTCGCCGCCCCAGCGGGCGATGAGGAAGTACATCGGGACGAGCACCGTCTCGAACGCGAGGAAGAACAGCAGCAGGTCGAGGACGGCGAAGGACGCGAGCGTGCCGGACTCGAGGACGAGCAGCAGCGCGACGAACGCCTTCGGGCCGGGGCCCGCGGCCTGCGGCGCCGGCTGCTCGTGCTGCTGCCTGAAGTAGCTGTACAGCGCGCAGAGGAAGGTCAGCAGCGCGGTCAGGACGACGAGGGGGAGGGAGATGCCGTCGATGCCGAGGTGGATGCGCACGTGGAGTGCGGGGATCCAGCTGATGTCCGTCGTGGCCTGCATCCTCGACGGGTGGTCGTGGTCGAAGCCGAGCGCGAGGGCGATCGCGGCGACGAGGACGGCGCCGGTCACGGTGACGCCGTGCCGCAGCACGGCCTGCTCGGGTGACTTCCCCTTCAGTCCCGGCGGGGCGGGCAGCAGGGCGGCGAGCGCGCCGATGAGCGGGCCGACGACGACGAATGCCAGAAGGAACTGCATCACGGACTCGTTGATACCGATCACGCCTGCTCACGCTCCCGTGGCGACGAGGACGACGACGACCGTCAGGACGACGGTGCCGGCGAGCAGAGCGCTCACATAGGTCTGCACATTGCCGGTCTGGGCGCGCCGTACGGCGGCACCGGCCCAGCGGGGTAGGGCGCCGGCGCCGCGTACGTAGGTCTCCACGACCTCTCGGTCGAGGAACCGGACGAGGCTCGCTGCGGCCAGCACCGGGCGGACGAAGAGGGTCTCGTACACGGCGTCGAGGTGGAACCCGGCGGCCGCGTGCCGGTGCAGCGGGCCGAGGAGCAGCCGTCCCGGGTCGGCCGGGTCGGACGCGTAGGCGATGTCGCCGTAGGCGGGCCTGTGGGTGGCGATGGCCTCGGCCTCGACGAGTCCGGCGTCCGCCTCCGGGTGGGCGGCGACCGCGCCCAGGGGGACAGCGGCGGCGAGCGCGGTGGTGTGCCGCCAGGCGGCGTAGGTGACGATGCCGCCGACCAGGGCCACGCCCGTGCCGAGCACGGAGGTGGTCAGGGCCGGGGTGAGGCTGCGGCCGTCGAACCAGTCGGGCAGCAGCCGGAAGGTGAAGGCGCCGAACGCCAGGGAGGGCACGGCGAGCACCCACAGCACGGCGTTCATCACCGCGGGCTGCCTGCCGTGGTCGGGGGCCTCGGTGCCCCGGCCGCAGAAGGCCAGCAGCCACAGGCGCGTGGCGTACGCGGCGGTGAACAGGGCCGTGAGCAGGCCGGCGACGAGGACGAGCCAGCCCGCCGCGCCGGGTGCGTGCTGTGTGTGGCCGGTCGCGACGTGCTCGGCGGCGCCGAGGATGGACTCCTTGGAGAAGAACCCGCTGAACGGCGGGATCGCGGCGAGCGCGAGGAGCGCCACGGTCATCGTCCAGTAGGCGTCGGGGACGCGGTCGCGCAGGTGGTTCATGCGGGACATGGCGGCGAGCGAGTTGGTGCCGGCCGCGTGGATGACCACGCCGGCCGCGAGGAACAGCAGCGCCTTGAAGGCGCCGTGGGACAGGAGGTGGAAGACGGCGGCGCCGCGGTCGCCGACGGCGAGGGCGCCGGTCATGTAGCCGAGCTGCCCGATCGTCGAGTAGGCGAGGACACGTTTGATGTCGTCCTGGGCGAGCGCGGCGACGGCGGAGCCGGTCATCGTCACGGCGGCCATGACGGCGAGGACGACCATCGCGGCCGAGGAGGCCTGGAAGAGGGGAAGGAGCCGGGCGACGAAGTAGACACCGGCGGCGACCATCGTCGCGGCGTGGATGAGCGCGGAGACGGGCGTGGGGCCCGCCATCGCGTCGGGGAGCCAGGTGTGCAGCGGGAACTGCGCGCTCTTGCCCGCGACGCCGGCGAGCAGCAGCAGGGCGATCACCGTCGGGTGGTCCAGGCCGCCGCTCGCGACCGCGCCGAGGATCCTCGTGATGCGGAAGGACCCGGTGCCGGCGGCCAGGGCGAACAGCCCGATCAGGAAGGGCACGTCGCCGAGCTTGGTGACCAGGAAGGCCTTCAGGGAGGCGGCGCGGGCCTCCGGGGTCTGCCAGTAGTGGCCGACGAGGAAGTACGAGCAGATGCCCATGACCTCCCAGCCGACCAGCAGCACCATCAGGTCGCCCGAGTAGACCACGAGCAGCATCGCGGAGGTGAACAGGGAGACGAGAGCGGCGTACGAGGGGTAGCGCGGGTCGTCGCGCAGGTAGCCCGTCGAGTACAGCTGCACGCAGGTCGCGACGACGGTGACCAGTACGGCGACCAGGGCGGCGTAGCCGTCGATGTGCAGGGCGAGGTCGACGGGGACCGAGCCGGTGGGCGCGAGCTCGGTGGCCGCGTCGATCGGCCGGCCGCCGCCCTGGCGTGCGGCGACGAGCACGGCGACCAGGAAGGAGGCGAGGGTCGGCACAACGGCGAGCGGGCGGACGAAGCCGGGGGCCGTGCGGCCGAGCAGCAGGCCGGCCGCGGCGCCCAGGAACGGCAGGAGGGGGACGAGGACGGCGAGGGTGGTCGTGGTCACGCGGTGGCCTCAGCCTTCTCAGCGGCCGTCGCGGTCGCGGGGGCGTCGCTGCCGGGGCCGTCGCCGGGGCCCTCGGCGGCGTCGCGGAGGCGGTCGATGTCCGAGGTGCCGCGGTTGCGGTGGACGGCGAGGACGATCGCCAGACCGATGCCGATCTCGGCGGCGGCGATGGCGATGGTGAACAGGGTCAGGGCCTGGCCGGAGTGCAGGGTCTCCTGCGCGGCCTTGCTCAGCCAGACGTCGAAGGCGACCAGGTTCAGGTTGACGGCGTTGAGCATCAGCTCGACCGACATCAGGACCAGGATCGCGTTGCGCCGGGCGAGGACGCCGTACAGGCCCGTGCAGAAGAGGAGGGCGGAGAGCACGGCGGGATAGACGAGGTGCATCAGCGGACCCCTTCCTCGGCGGCCTGGTCGCCCTGGGTGGCCTGTCCGCCCGGGGTGGCCTGTCCGCCCGGGGTGGCCTGTCCGGTCCGCGTGGCCTGTGCGCTTGCGGCGGCCGGGGCGCCGGCGTCCGCATTGGCCTTGCGGGACAGGACGATCGCGCCGACCAGGGCGGCCAGGAGGAGGACGGAGAGGGCCTCGAAGGGGAGGACCCAGTTCTGGAACAGGCTTTCGCCGGTGACCCGCGTCGAGCCGGCCGCGGCTCCGTCGAGGTCGATCCAGGTCGTGCGGAAGGCATCGGCGACGACCCAGACGAGGGCGGCCGCCGCGGCCACGGCGACGGTCAGGGCGGCCCAGCGGTTGCCGGAGTCGGCGTTCGGGGAGCGGCCGATGGGCGCCCTGGTGAGCATCAGACCGAACAGGAGGAGGACGACGACGGACCCGACGTAGATGAGGACCTGCACCCACGCGATGAACTCGGCGGTGAGCAGGAGGTACTCGACGGCGAGACCGCCGAGGGCCACCACCAGCCACAGGGCGGCGTGCACCAGCTGCCGGGTGGTGACGGTGACGAGCGCGGCACCGAAGGTGACCAGGCCGACGAGGAGGAAGGCGACCTCCACCCCCGTCGGGGAGAGGAAGCCGGGGGTTCCGGCGGCGGTCGTGGTGTGCGCTGCGGAGGCGGCGAGGCTCACGCGTCCCCCTCCTGCTCTCGCGTCTCCGGCCGCGGGGCCTGCGCGGCCGCCGTGGTGTCCGTGGGCTCCGCGATCTCCGCGGCCTGTGCGGCCGCGAGCTTGTCGGCGGTCCTGCGGGCGGCGGCGACCTCCTTCGGCTCCTCCGCACCGGGGTCGAGGGGCGGCGGGGCCGGCACCGTCCACATCCACTCGCGGAGCTTGTCCCGCTCGTGGGTGAGATCGCGGATGTCGGTCTCGGCGTACTCGAACTCCGGGGACCAGAACAGCGCGTCGAACGGGCAGACCTCGATACAGATGCCGCAGTACATGCACAGCGAGAAGTCGATGGCGAAGCGGTCGAGGACGTTGCGGCTGCGCTCACGGCCGGCGGGGGTCGCCGCCGGGATCGTCTCCTTGTGGGAGTCGATGTAGATGCACCAGTCCGGGCACTCCCGGGCGCAGAGCATGCAGACCGTGCAGTTCTCCTCGAACAGACCGATGACGCCGCGGGTGCGGGGCGCGAGCTCGGGCTGGACGTCCGGGTACTGCTCGGTGACGGCCTTCCTGGTCATCGTGCGCAGGGTGACGGCCAGCCCCTTGGCGAGGCCGCTGCCGGGAAGGGACCGGCGGGGCCGCCCGGAGGGCGCCGCCGGGGTGCCGTGGTCGTGGGAGGGGCCGGACATGGCTACCGGATCACCACCTTGACGATGCCGGTGAGGGCGATCTGGGCGAGGGAGAGAGGGACGAGAAGGGTCCAGGAGAGCTTCTGGAGCTGGTCCTCGCGCAGCCTGGGATAGGTGGCGCGCAGCCAGATCACGACGAACGCGAGGATCGCGGTCTTCAGCAGGGTCCATACCCAGCCGAGGCCGTCGGCGCCCCACGGGCCGTGCCAGCCGCCGAGGAAGAGGACGGTGGTCAGTCCGCACAGGACGATGATCCCGGCGTACTCGGCCAGCAGGAACAGGGCGAAGCGCAGACCGGTGTACTCGGTGTAGGCGCCGAAGATGATCTCCGAGTCGGCGACGGGCATGTCGAACGGCGGGCGCTGCAGCTCGGCGAGTCCGGCGACGAAGAAGACGATCGCACCGACGACCTGCCAGGGCAGCCACCACCAGTGGAAGGCGTCGAGGATGCCGGGGATCGAGACGGTGCCGGCCGCCATCGCCACGGAGGCGGCGGCGAGCAGCATCGGCAGTTCGTAGGCGAGGAGCTGGGCGGCGGTGCGCAGGCCGCCGAGGAGGGAGAACTTGTTCGCGGAGGCCCAGCCGGCCATGAGGGAGCCGAGGACGCCGACGCCCATGACGGCGAGGACGAAGAACACACCCGCGTCCACGACCTGGCCGACCGCGCCCTCGCTGGGGCCGATCGGGACGACGAGCAGCACCAGGAGGTAGGGCAGCAGGGCGACGGCGGGCGCGAGCTGGAAGATGCGGCGGTCCGCACCGGCGGGGACCACGTCCTCCTTCTGCGCGAACTTCACGCCGTCCGCGATGAGCTGGGCCCAGCCGTGGAAGCCGCCGGCGTACATCGGGCCGAGACGGCCCTGCATGTGCGCCATCACCTTGTGCTCCGTCTGACCGACGATCAGCGGGAAGGTCAGGAAGACGACGAAGACGACCAGGAGTCGCAGAGCGACGTCTGCCACGTCGTTCACCGCGGGCCTCCTTCGGGGTCGTCGTCCTGGGTCGGGGGTGAGGTGGTGTCGCGAGCAGCTGCGGGACGGCTGCGACCGGGCGCCGCGTCGGCTCCGTCACGGCCGGACGCGTCGGCTCCGTCACGGCCGGACGCGTCGGCTCCGTCACGGCCGGACGCGTCCTCGGCGCGGTCGCGGCCAGGCGCCTCGGCACCGTCCCCGCCCGGCGCCTCGGCGCGGTCGTGGTCAGGCGCCTCGGCGCGGTCGTGGTCCGGCGCCTCGGCGCGGTCGCGGCTGCGCTCGTCGGCGGGGGCCACGGCCGGGTCGGCCGACCGGTCACCCCTCGGCCGGTCGGCCGGGGCGCTCGGCGGTTCCTCCGCCCTGGCACCGCCCGGGCCATCGGCCGGGGTGACGGTCGGGTCGGTTGCCTGGTCGCCGTTGGTCGGCCTGGTGGCCGGGGTGGCGGGGGGCTCGGCCGTCGGGGGCTCCGGAGGGTTCGGGCGGGTGCCGTGTTCCGGGGCGGCCGTCGAGGAGGGGGCGGGTCCGGACGGCTGCTCGTCCGGCTCACCTGGCCTCGGCTCTGCTTCAGGTTCCTCGAACGCCGGCCGGGCGTGGTGCCAGGGAGCGTCCGAGCTGCGCGGGGCCGTGGGCGGCTTCGTGGAGCGGGCCGCCGCCGCCCGGGCTCGCTGGGAGGCCGAACCCTCGCTCGCGCTGCGCGCGCGGCGCGGCCCGGCGGGCGGAGTCGTGGATGCGGCCGTTTCCGGCCGTTCGCTCCGCCGTTCCTGCCGCTGGGAGGCGGAGCCCTCGGAAGCGCTGCGGGCACGGCGCGGGCCGGTCGGACTCGCCGGGCCGGCCGCCGCGCCCGCACCCGTGGGGTCCGTCGGGTCCGTCGCCGTCGGTTCCCCGGACGTCGACGGCTGGGCGGTCGTCCCGCCGGTTCCCTCGGGCGGGCGGACCGGCTCGTGGGCCACCGACGCCTCGCCGGCCGGGCCGTCCACCGGTGGTATCCGGGTGGTGGCGCCCTCGGACGCCACCTGCTTCTCCGTAGCCGCGCCCTCGCCCGCCGCCGGTGCCTCAGGCGCCGTTCCCCCGGCCACCGACGGCCGCTCGGGCGCAGCAGCCGTGCCTTCGGCGGCGCTCGCAGTAGCCGCCGTGCCGTCCGCGGTATCCGGAGCGGTCGGTGCGGCCGGAGATGCGTTCGCCGTGTCCTCGCGGCGGGCCTCGGTCTGGCTCACCGAGCCCTCGCCCGCGCTGCGCATCCGGCGTGGCCGCGCCGCCGGGCCCGTGCCCGGGCCGACCGCCGGCGCGGCCGCCGGACCGGACGACGTTGTCTCGCTCCCCTCGGCCGCGGAGGCCGCCGCCGAGGGCGCGGCCTGGCCGGCGGACCCCTCCGCCGCCGTGCGCGTACGGCGAACCGGACGCTCGCCCGCCGCCCCTCCCGCCGCCGCGCGCCCGGCCGCCCGCGCGGGGCGGGCCGGGGCAGGCGGCAGCTGGCCCTTCAGCGGGCCCCACTCGTTGGGGTCGGGCACGCCCGGGGGCAGCATCTGGCGCCGCTTGGGGCCACCGTGCTCGGACTCGCCCGGCTCCTTGGCGCCGGGCCAGGCCTTGGCGACGCGGGCCGCCAGGACGAAGTCCTTGCGCAGCGGATGGCCCTCGAACGTCTCCGGCAGGAGGAGGTGGTCCAGGGCCGGGTGGCCCTCGAAGACCACGCCGAACATCTCGTGCGTCTCGCGTTCGTGCCAGGCGGCGCCCGCGTAGACGTCCACGGCGCTGGGCAGGACCGGGCTCTCGTGCGGGACGGTCGTCCGCACGAGCAGCCGCCGGACCGGGGCCAGGGCGACGACGTGCGCCGAGACGCGGAAGCCCGTGCCCGGTTCGTCGACCGCGCTCAGCCAGTCGAAGTAGGTGCAGCCCAGCTCGTCGCGGGCGGTCCGCAGGGCGGGGACCCAGGCCGCGGCCGGTACGTCCACCGTCAGGAGCTCGTACGACTCCTGCGCCGTGGCCTCGGCGCCGAAGAGTTCCTCGGCGGGCGCGGGCAGCCAGCCGACCGCGGTCATCGCCCCTCCTCCGCCGCGTCCGCCCGGTCGGCGGAACCCGGACCCGCCTGCGCCGCCGGACCCGGAGCCGAACCCGCCTCCGCCGACTCCGCCTCCGGCGGCTTCACCAGCCCGCTCTGCAGCGCGGCGGCCGAGGGGCGCGCGGTGCCGGTCCCGTACCGCTCCCCCAGCGACTCCCGCGCGATCTTCTCCTGGAGCTTGAGGATGCCCTGGAGCAGCGCCTCGGGCCGGGGCGGGCAGCCGGGGACGTAGACGTCCACCGGGATGACCTGGTCGACGCCCTTGGTGACGGCGTAGGAGTCCCAGTACGGGCCGCCGCAGTTGGCGCAGGCGCCGAAGGAGATGACGTACTTCGGCTCGGGCATCTGCTCGTACAGGCGCTTCACCGCCGGTGCCATCTTGTCCGTCACCGTGCCGGAGACGACCATCAGGTCGGCCTGGCGCGGGCCCGGCGCGAACGGGATCACGCCGAGGCGGATGAAGTCGTGGCGGGCCATCGACGCGGCGATGAACTCGATGGCGCAGCAGGCGAGACCGAAGTTGAAGACCCAGAGCGAGTAGCGGCGGCCCCAGTTCAGGACGACCTTCATCGGCTCGGGGGCCAGGCGCGCGAGCGCGCCGAGCCGCTTCGGCTCCGGCAGCGGCACCGGGGCCGGAACCGGCACCGCGCCCTGGACGGTCTCGGGGGTCGAGGGGTTCACGTCCATGCCAGGACGCCCTTCTTGTATGCGTACAGCAGGCCCACGGCCAGGAAGCCGAGGAAGACGAACATCTCCACGAGCGTCGCCGCGCCGTAGCCGGGGGCGGCGAAGACCGTCGCCCAGGGGAACAGGAAGATCGAGTCGACGGCGAAGATCACGTACAGGAACGCGTAGACGTAGTAGCGGACCTGGGTGTGCGCCCAGCCCTCGCCGACCGGGTCGACGCCGCACTCGTACGTCATGAGTTTCTCGGGCGTGGGGACGACGGGGCGCAGCAGGCGGCCCGCGCCGAAGGCCACGGCGACGAAGAGCACGCCCACGAAGGCGAGCAGTCCGACGACCGAATAGGACTGGAAGTAGTCCGCCGCGACGACGGCGGTCGACTCCGGCAACGTCTCCCGCACCGTCCGTTCCTCTCCCTCGGCCTGCGGTTCACGGGCCCTGGTTCCGCCGGGGCGCGCGGACCGGGTGCCCGTCCCCCGGACCGCGGTGCCGGGTCACCCGTGCCCTGCGTGAATCCTGTGTTCGACGCTCTGTACGCACGGGAGTCTAGGCCCTGCTAAAGAAACGGTAAGCAGCCCGTCGCGCCTTGGGACGCGGTGGTGGGGTTTTCCCCCGTGACCCAGGGCGGACGACCTCATGGCGCCGCAGCACGCGGCGCGGCACGCTGACCTCTATGACCGCCCCTGAAACCGTATTCGTCTCCTCCGCCGGCCGGGCGGCGGCCGGATCCGAGGACCGCCTGCCCGCGGCTCGTCCCGCCTACGAACTGCCCACCTGGAAGGAGATCACGCATCTCCTGACGAACCTGCCCATGGCCCTGCTCGGCTTCGTCTACGTGATGACGGTGCTGTTCACCGGCGCCGCGCTGACGCTCACCGTGATCGGTTTCCCGCTGCTCGCGCTCGGGCTGACGGGTTCCCGGCAACTCGGCAGGCTGGAGCGCGCCCGGGCCAGGGCGCTGCTCGGGCTGCGGATCGACGAGCCGAGCCCGCTGCCGCTCGGCCGGACGAAGGGCCTGTTCGACCGGCTGTGGCTGATCCTGAAGGATCCGGTGGCCTGGCGCACGGTCCTGTACGACCTCGTCCGGCTGCCCTGGGGTGTTCTCACCTTCACCGTCACGCTGGTCTCACTGTTCGTGCTGTGGCCGGTGCTGCCGTACCTGGCGCGGGCCCTGACGAACGTGGACCGGGCGATGGCGCGGGCGCTGCTGTCGCCCTCCGACGAGCTGGAGCGGCGGATCGCGGAGCTGGAGTCGGACCGCGGGACCGTGGTCGACACGGCCGCCGCCGACCTGCGGCGCATCGAGCGGGACCTGCACGACGGCGCCCAGGCACGGCTGGTCAACCTGGCCATGGGGCTGGGCCTGGCCAAGGAGAAGCTGCTGGAGGGCCAGGTGGACGAGCACGTGGCGGCGATGGTCGAGGAGGCGCACGGCGAGGTGAAGCTCGCGCTGCAGGAGCTGCGCGACCTGGCCCGGGGCATCCACCCGGCCGTCCTGACGGACCGCGGCCTGGACGCCGCGCTGTCGGCCGTGGCCTCCCGCTGCACCGTGCCGGTGAAGGTGACGGCCGACCTGGCCACGCGCCCCGCGGCGGCCATCGAGGGCATCGCCTACTTCACCGTCTCCGAGCTGCTGCAGAACGTCAGCAAGCACAGCGGCGCGACGTCCGCCGCCGTCGACGTGTGGCGGTCCGAGGGCCGGCTGCTCCTGCAGGTCTGGGACGACGGGCGTGGCGGCGCGGCCCTCGACGGCGGCTCGGGCCTGCGCGGCCTGGCCGAACGGCTGGACGCCGTGGACGGCGTGTTCGTCGTCGAGTCGCCGGCCGGCGGCCCGACCACCGTCACGGCCGAGCTGCCCTGGCGGGACCGCGCGGACGGCGCCCGGACGGGATGACCCGCCCCGGGGGTGGGGAAAACCCCCCGCCCGAGACGCCGACGGCCTCCATGGTCCGGTGACCTGCGGCCGAGCAGTCTGGAGGTACGGCGGCGGGCCGACCGGACGTTCCGCCGCAGACCGCAGACAGACCGCAAGACGCAGAACGCAGACGAGGGACGGGACGACGCCGATGGCCACCGAGTACGGACAGGGGTACGGGTCCCGCAGCGGGACCGGACACCGCGGCACGGGCCGGGACGAGGGCTCCGCGGAAGGACGGCACCGGCTGCCCGCCGGGCTGCGGGCGCCGTTCGAGGCACGCAGTTGGCGCGAGTTCGGTTATGTGCTGCTGAGTCTGCCGGTCGGCATCGCGCTGTTCACGTACGCCGTCACGACGGTGTCGCTGGGTGCCGGCCTGCTGGTGACGTTCCTGGGCGTGCCGGTGCTGGCGGCGGCGCTGACGGGCTGCCGCGGGCTGGGTGCGCTGGAGCGGGCGCGGGCGCGCGGGCTGCTGGGCCTGCGGGTGGCCGAACCGCAGCCGCTGCGGCCGCGGAAGCCGGGCCCGATGGCTTGGACGGGTGCGGTCCTGAAGAGCGGCACCTCGTGGCGGGCCCTGCTGTACGCGCTGGTGCAGTTCCCGTGGGCGGTGTTCTCCTTCACGGTCGCGGTGACCGTGTGGACCCTCGGCTGGGGGCTGCTGACGTATCCGCTGTGGTTCTGGGTCTTCCCGGCGTACGCCGGCGCGGACGGCATCCAGCTCTACGGCGACGGGCACCACGGCATCTACCTCGACAACCCGTTCGAGATCACGACGACGGCGCTGGTCGGGCTGCTGTTCACGCTGGCTGGTCCGTGGATCGTGCGGGCGCTGACGACGGTGGACCGGCTGCTGGTGCACGGGCTGCTCGGGCCGTCCCGGCTGTCGGCGCGCGTGGTCGAGCTGGAGTCGGACCGCGGGGTCGTGGTCGACACGGCCGCCGCCGACCTGCGGCGCATCGAGCGGGACCTGCACGACGGTGCCCAGGCCCGCCTGGTCAACCTGGCCATGGACCTCGGCCTGGCCAAGGAGAAGCTCGCGGAGGATCCGCAGACGGCGGCGCGGATGGTGGACGAGGCGCACGGCGAGGTGAAGACGGCGCTGCGGGAGCTGCGGGACCTGGCGCGGGGCATCCACCCGGCGGTGCTGACGGACCGCGGCCTGGACGCCGCGCTGTCCGCGGTCGCCTCCCGCTGCGCCGTACCGGTGCGGGTGGAGGTGGACCTGGCGGAGCGGCCGGCACCCGCGATCGAGGGCATCGCCTACTTCACGGTCTCCGAACTGCTGCAGAACATCAGCAAGCACAGCGGTGCCACGTCCGCCACCGTCGACGTGTGGCGGTCCGACGACCGGCTGATGCTCCAGGTCGGGGACGACGGGGCCGGCGGGGCCGACGCGTCGAAGGGTTCGGGGCTGGCGGGCCTCGCCGAGCGGCTGGAGGCGGTGGACGGGATCCTGCTGGTCGACTCGCCGGCGGGCGGTCCGACCCGGGTGACCGCGGAGCTGCCCTGGCGCGGCTGACCGCACCCGCGAACAGTGCCGGGCGCCCGGGCGGGTGCCCGGCACCGGCGCGCCCCCTGCCGGGCACCGGCCGTGTGTCGATCTCGTTCCGCTCTTCCCCCGGGCCGGGCGCGGAACGGTCCGGATGCTGGAATGCTGGACCCCGTCGTACGGACGGCGCGTGGGCGAGGTTGCGGGGGGACCGAAGATCATGGAGGACAGGGTGCGGGTGGTCATCGCCGAGGACTCGGTGCTGCTCAGGGAGGGGCTGACCCGGCTGCTGAGCGACCGCGGGCACGAGGTCGTGGCGGGTGTCGGCGACGCCGAGGCGCTGCTCAGGACCATCGCCGAGCTGCACGCCGAGCAGGAGCTGCCGGACGTGGTCGTGGCGGACGTCCGGATGCCGCCGACGCACACCGACGAGGGGGTGCGGGCGGCGGTGCAGTTGCGCAGGGCGCATCCCGGTCTCGGCGTGCTGGTGCTGTCGCAGTACGTGGAGGAGCGGTACGCCACCGAGCTGCTGGCCGGTTCCAGTCGCGGCGTCGGGTACCTGCTCAAGGACCGCGTGGCCGAGGTGCGGGAGTTCGTGGACGCGGTGGTGCGGGTGGCACGGGGAGGCACGGCCCTCGACCCCGAAGTGGTGGCACAGCTCCTCGGGCGCAGCCGCAAGCAGGACGTGCTCGCGGGACTCACGCCCCGGGAGCGCGAGGTCCTCGGCCTCATGGCCGAGGGAAGGACCAACTCCGCGGTCGCGCGGCAGCTCGTGGTGAGCGACGGAGCCGTCGAAAAGCACGTCAGCAACATCTTCCTGAAGCTGGGCCTGTCCCCGAGCGACGGGGATCATCGGCGTGTTCTCGCGGTTCTCACCTATCTGAACTCCTGACGGGCCGACACTGGGTCACGGACGACGCGATCGATCGGTGCGCGAGCGCGGGCGGGTAGGCATGGGCGGGACGCCGGAACCGGCGAGCGGGCGCGCAGTGCCCTCGAGGAAGGTTCCGGCGGCGAACGGAGCTGCGCGAGGGGGAGCGACACGGCGTTTCGTGCTGCGTCCATGATGCGAAAGGCACAAGGAAGGCGACCCTGACGGTCGTAGGGTTGATCCTGGGAAGGTCTTCGGGAAGGCCGCTCCCACACAGCCGCCTCTAAGGAGGTCCAGTTCAGTGACCAGCCAGGTCAGCAGTCCAGCGGAGCAGGCCGACGGAGCCGTCGTGGGAGAGCAGCGCAGGGCAGCCGGGACGAAGGACGTCCGTCGTCTGAATCGGGTGATCATCCGGTTCGCGGGTGACTCGGGTGACGGTATGCAGCTCACCGGGGACCGGTTCACCTCGGAGACGGCGTCCTTCGGGAACGACCTGTCCACACTGCCGAACTTCCCGGCCGAGATCCGGGCGCCCGCCGGCACCCTGCCGGGTGTGTCGTCCTTCCAGCTCCACTTCGCCGACCACGACATCCTCACTCCGGGCGACGCGCCGAACGTGCTGGTGGCGATGAACCCGGCGGCGCTGAAGGCCAACATCGGCGACCTGCCGCGCGGTGCGGAGATCATCGTCAACACCGACGAGTTCACCAAGCGCGCCATGCAGAAGGTCGGCTACTCCACCTCCCCGCTGGAGGACGGCTCGCTGGACGGCTACAGCCTCCACCCGGTGCCGCTCACGACCCTGACGGTGGAGGCGCTGAAGGAGTTCGACCTCAGCCGCAAGGAGGCCGAGCGCAGCAAGAACATGTTCGCGCTGGGTCTGCTGTCGTGGATGTACCACCGGCCGACGGAGGGCACCGAGGAGTTCCTGACCAGGAAGTTCGCGAAGAAGCCGGCCATCGCGGCGGCGAACATCGCCGCCTTCCGGGCGGGCTGGAACTTCGGCGAGACGACGGAGGATTTCGCGGTCTCCTACGAGGTGGCGCCGGCGGCTGCGGCGTTCCCGGTGGGCACCTACCGCAACATCTCCGGGAATCTGGCGTTGGCGTACGGGTTGATCGCGGCCTCCCGCCAGGCGGATCTGCCGCTCTTCCTGGGCTCGTACCCGATCACCCCGGCATCC
The DNA here is from genome assembly GCF_053587115.1 of Streptomyces sp. NPDC003697. Taxonomy (NCBI): domain Bacteria; kingdom Bacillati; phylum Actinomycetota; class Actinomycetes; order Kitasatosporales; family Streptomycetaceae; genus Streptomyces; species Streptomyces sp. NPDC003697. Next base: position 120,706 of record NZ_JBSFNN010000005.1, on the reverse strand, counting down.
GACATCCTGCACGAGCTGAGCCGGCACAAGAATTTCGGGGTGCGCACCTTCCAGGCGGAGGACGAGATCGCCGGGATCGGGGCGGCGCTGGGCGCGGCGTTCGGCGGGTCGCTGGCGGTGACCACCACCTCCGGCCCCGGAGTGGCGCTGAAGTCGGAGACGATCGGACTGGCGGTGTCGCTGGAGCTGCCGCTGCTGGTCGTCGACATCCAGCGCGGTGGGCCGTCGACGGGGCTGCCGACGAAGACGGAGCAGGCGGATCTGCTGCAGGCGATGTACGGCCGCAACGGTGAGGCACCGGTGCCGGTGATCGCGCCGAGCACGCCGGCGGACTGCTTCGACGCAGCCCTGGACGCGGCGCGGATCGCGCTGACCTACCGCACGCCGGTGATGCTCTTGTCGGACGGCTACCTGGCCAACGGCTCCGAGCCGTGGCGGATCCCGGAGCTGGAGGAGCTGCCGGATCTGAGCGTGCGCTTCGCGAGCGGTCCCAACCACACCCTGGCCGACGGGCGGGAGGTGTTCTGGCCCTACAAGCGTGATCCGCACACGCTGGCCCGGGCCTGGGCGGTGCCGGGCACGCCGGGGCTGGAGCACCGCATCGGCGGGATCGAGAAGCAGGACGGCACCGGCAACATCTCCTACGACCCGGCCAACCACGACTTCATGGTCCGCACCCGCCAGGCCAAGATCGACGGCATTCAGGTGCCCGAGGTGAGCGTGGACGATCCCGACCAAGCCGCCACCCTGGTGCTGGGCTGGGGCTCGACGTACGGGCCGATCACGGCGGCGGTCCGCAGGCTGCGAGGCGAGGGGCGGGCGATCGCGCAGGCGCACCTGCGCCACCTCAACCCCTTCCCGCCCAACCTCGGCGCGGTCCTTTCCCAATACGACAAGGTGGTGATCCCCGAGATGAACCTCGGCCAGCTCGCCACCCTCATCCGCGCCAGATACCTGGTCGACGCCCGCAGCTTCAACCAGGTCAACGGCATGCCGTTCAAGGCCGAACAGCTCGCGACGGCTCTGAAGGAGGCCATCGATGACTGACACCTCCACCGAGAACAGGGCACCGGCCCAGGCACTGTCGCTGGTGCCGAAGGCCGAGGCGAAGCAGTCCATGAAGGACTTCAAGTCCGACCAGGAAGTGCGCTGGTGCCCGGGCTGCGGCGACTACGCCATCCTCGCCGCCGTCCAGGGCTTCATGCCCGAGCTCGGGGTGGCCAGGGAGAACATCGTCTTCGTCTCCGGCATCGGCTGCTCCTCCCGCTTCCCGTACTACATGAACACCTACGGGATGCACTCCATCCACGGCCGCGCCCCCGCCATCGCCACCGGCCTGGCCACCTCACGGCGCGACCTGAGCGTGTGGGTGGTCACCGGAGACGGCGACGCGCTGTCCATCGGCGGCAACCACCTCATCCACGCCCTGCGCCGCAACGTCAACCTCAAGATCCTGCTGTTCAACAACCGCATCTACGGCCTGACCAAGGGCCAGTACTCCCCCACCTCCGAGATCGGGAAGATCACCAAGTCCACGCCGATGGGCTCCCTGGACGCCCCCTTCAATCCCGTCTCGCTCGCCCTGGGAGCCGAGGCGTCCTTCGTCGCCCGCACGATCGACTCCGACCGCCGCCACCTCACCGACGTGCTGCGCGCCGCCGCCGCCCACCCCGGCACCGCGCTGATCGAGATCTACCAGAACTGCAACATCTTCAACGACGGCGCCTTCGACGCCCTCAAGGACACCCAGCGCGCCCAGGAAGCACTCATCCGGCTCGAACACGGCAAGCCGATCCGGTTCGGCCCGGACGGCTCCCGCGGCGTGGTCCGCGACCAGCGGACCGGCGACCTCGAAGTCGTCACCGTCACGCCCGGAACCGAGACCGACATCCTCGTCCACGACGCCCACGCCGCCTCCCCGACCACCGCCTTCGCCCTCTCCCGCCTCGCCGACCCCGACACCCTCCACCACACCCCCATCGGCGTGTTCCGCTCCATCGACCGTCCCGTCTACGACACCCAGATGGCCGACCAACTCGACACCGCCGTAGAACACCACGGCAAGGGCGACCTCGCCGCACTCCTGGCCGGCGGCGACACCTGGACAGTCGTCGGCTGAGCGATACGGGCTCTCCTCACGATTCACGACTCACGACTCACGACTCACGACTCACGAGGCCCGGGCGGTGCGCGCCCGGGCCTCGTCGTGTGCCGGGGCGGGCCAGGTCAACTTTCTAAAAGTTAGCGCCTCCTCTATGGTTAGTGTCAGTCATCCCCTCAGGAGGTCCGTCATGAGCATCGTCGTCACCGGCGCCACCGGCCGCCTCGGCCGCCTCGTCGTGGAACAGCTGCTGGAGAAGGTCCCGGCCGACCACGTCACGGCCGTGGTCCGCACCCCGGAGAAGGCCGCCGACCTGGCCGAGCGCGGTGTACGCCTCGCGGTCGCCGACTACAACGCCCCCGAGACCTTCGACGGCCTGTTCTCGGCAGGTGACAAGGTCCTGCTCATCTCCGGCAGCGAGGTGGGCGGGGACCGTGTCCGGCAGCACAAGGTCGTCATCGACGCCGCCAGGGCGGCCGGTGTCGCCCTGCTCGCCTACACCAGCGCGCCCGGCACCCTGCAGGCCGCCCTCGCCGACGACCACCGCGGCACCGAACAGGCTCTGCTGGCCTCCGGCCTGCCGTACACGCTGCTGCGCAACGGCTGGTACCACGAGAACTACACCGAGCAGCTCGCCCCCGTGCTGGCGCACGGCGCCGTCGTGCAGGCGGCGGGCGAGGGCCGGATCTCCTCCGCCGCCCGCGCCGACTACGCGGCCGCCGCGGTGGCGGTGCTGACCGGCGAGGGCCACGAGAACGCCACCTACGAGCTGGGCGGGGACGAGGCGTGGAGCTTCGCCGAGTTCGCCGCCGAGCTGAGCCGGCAGACCGGCAGGGAGATCGCCTACCGACCGGTCTCCGTCGAGGAGTACCAGGGCGTCCTGACCGGCGCCGGGCTGCCGGGGCCGCTCGCCGCGGTCCTGGCGGGCGTGGACGCGTCCATCGAGAGGGGCGAGCTGGTCGTCACCAGCGGCGACCTGTCCCGCCTGGCCGGCCGCCCGGCCACGCCGCTCGCCGAGGCGATCGCCGTCGCCCTCAAGGGCTGATCGCGGCCACCGGGCCCGGGACGGGGGAGACAGCCGTCCGCGCCCGCCGTGACCGTACGAGGCTCGCCCGTCATGGGCGTACGACGCCCGCCTGTCATGACCGTATGGCGATACGGACATGACAGGCGGGGGCGCCCGGCGTTACCTTCGTGCATGCTGCACGCACGCAGCCGGGCATGAAGGAGGGACCCGTGACCGAGAAGTCGCCGGGCGAGCGGCGCACAGGACTGCTGAACGGGATCGCGGCCTACGGGATGTGGGGCCTGGTGCCCCTGTTCTGGCCTCTCCTGAAGCCCGCCGGAGCGGCGGAGATCCTGGCCCACCGGATGGTGTGGTCCCTCGGCTTCGTCGCCGTCGCCCTGCTCTTCGTACGGCGCTGGGCCTGGGCGGGCGAGCTGCTGCGGCAGCCGCGTCGGCTCGGCCTCATAGTCGTCGCGGCCGCGGTGATCACCGTGAACTGGGGCGTGTACATCTGGGCCGTCAACAGCGGGCACGTCGTCGAGGCGTCCCTCGGCTACTTCATCAACCCGCTGGTCACCATCGCGATGGGCGTGCTGCTGCTGAAGGAGCGGCTGCGGCCCGTGCAGTGGGTAGCGGTCGGCGTCGGTCTCGCCGCCGTGGTCGTGCTGGCCGTCGGCTACGGCCGCCCGCCGTGGATCTCCCTGTGCCTGGCCTTCTCCTTCGCCACCTACGGCCTGGTCAAGAAGAAGGTCAACCTCGGTGGCGTCGAGTCGCTGGCCGCCGAGACCGCGGTCCAGTTCCTGCCCGCGCTCGGCTATCTGCTGTGGCTGTCCGCGCAGGGCCGCTCCACCTTCGCCACCGAGGGCGCCGGACACGCCGTCCTGCTGGCCTCCACCGGTGTCGTCACCGCGCTGCCGCTGGTCTGCTTCGGCGCGGCCGCGATCCGGGTGCCCCTGTCGACGCTGGGCCTGCTCCAGTACCTCGCCCCGGTCTTCCAGTTCCTGCTCGGCATCCTCTACTTCCACGAGTCGATGCCCCTCGAGCGCTGGGCCGGATTCGCGCTGGTGTGGCTGGCGCTGTCGCTGCTGACCTGGGACGGGCTGCGCGCGGCGCGCAGGGCTGCCGTCCTGCGCGCGCGGATCGGCGCCCCCCGGACGGCGCCCGTGGCCACCCCCGACCCGGTGGACGTCTGACGGCGGGCCCAGGCCCGCGGCCCGGACCGCGTCCCGCACGGCGCGGGGGCGCGCTCCCGGGGCCCGGCGTTTCCGTTGCCCGCGCGTCCGTGCACCCACTAGAAGTGGCTCCATGACACAGACGTCCGCGGCCGCGCCGCTGCACTGGAAGCTCGTCGTCGACGCCGCCGACCCGCACACGCAGGCCGACTTCTGGGCCGGCGCGCTGCGCTACGAGATCGAGGACAACAGCGCCCTCATCGAGCGACTGCTGGAGATCGGCGCGCTGCCGGGCGAGGCCACCGTCGAGTTCCACGGCCGCCCGGCCTTCCGGGACCTGGTGGGCGTACGGCATCCCGACGACCCCTACGACACCGAGCGCGGTACCGGGCTGGGGCGGCGGCTGCTGTTCCAGCGGGTGCCGGAGCCGAAGTCCGGCAAGAACCGGCTCCACCTCGACCTGCATCCCGGCGAGGACCGGCGCGCGCAGGAGGTGGAGCGGCTGACGGCGCTCGGCGCGAGCGTGCTGCGCCACGTGCGGGAACCCGCCGGGGAGTGGGTGGTCATGGCCGACCCGGAGGGCAACGAGTTCTGCGTGGCCTAGGGCCTGTCTCCGCGGCGTCGCATCCCCCGGCAGGGCCGGACAGGCTGCGACACCCGGGCTCAGCCCGCCGCCGTGCGGGCGGCCCGCTCCGTGAGGCGGCCCATACGGGCTCGGGCGGACTCCAGCCGTTCCACGTCCTCGGCCGCGGGGCCGTCCTCTGCGGTGAGGTCGGACCACAGGCCGATCAGGTCGCAGCCGAGCAGCAGGCCCTCCTCCGGATCACGGACGGCGCGCCAGGCGGTGGCCGCGCTCTGGACGTTGCCGTAGGAGCCCTCCGCGTCCCGGAGCCGGCGGCGGACGCGGGCGAGGCCGAGCGAGAGCCGGCACGCCCGGACCGGGTCGCCGCCCAGGTAGGCGATGTACGCGCCGAGTTCGCGCAGGGCCAGCACCTCGGGGTGCTCGGGGCCGAGCGCGGCGGACGCCTCCGTGACGGCCCGCTCGGCGAGCGCCGCCGCCGTCTCGATCCGCCCCTCTTTCACCGCCTCGCTGATCCGCGCCGTCGGCTCGGCGAGCAGCGCACGGCCCCCTTCCCCGACGAGGGTCCGCGGATCGTCCCCGAGCACCGCCTCGGCGACGGCGTCGAACCCGCGGGCCGGGGTGGGCGCGGACACCGGTTCGGGCTCGGCGGTACGCCCGGGCACGGAACCGGGCACGGACGCCCGGCGGGGCGCCGGGGAGGCGGGCACGGACCGCGTGCCGGGCGCGGGCGCCATGGCGGCGGGTGCGGGTGCGGGTCCGGGCCCAGGCGAGGGGGTGGGCTGCGTGCCCGGCACGGCGGCGGGCGCGGAGGCCAGGTGCGTGCCGGGCGCGGCCGCGGGGGGCGCGACGGGCGCGGGCGCGGACCGCGTGACGGGCGCGGGCGCCATGGCGGCGGGTGCGGGACGGCTCGGGGAGGGGGGCTGCTCGGCCGGGGGCGCGGGCAGGGCGGACGGGGAGCGGTAGGCGGCGGGGGTGGACGCCGGTTCGGCCGGATGCGCCGTGGGCACGGGTCCGGGGTGCATCACCGGGGGCGGGCCGAACTCCCCCGTGGGCGCCGCGGCCGTCCCGTAGGGCACACCCCGGACCGCCCCGGGGGCCGGCGGCCGCGCCTGCGGCACCGCCTGCCGCGCCGGCGGCACGGCCGAGGGTTCCGACGTCAGGGAGCTGGATCCGTCGCCGTGGACGCGAAGCGGTACGGCGTAACCGCTGCGTTCGTCGGTGATCGTGGCGAGGACGGGACGGCCGGCCGCCAGGGCGAGGCGCCGCAGGTGGTTCAGCACGGCCTGCTGGATCTCCTCGCCGGGTGCCGTACGGACCGGGACACCGTCGACCGACGCGCACCCGCCGTGCGCCGGCACATGGACGGCGACCGGCGCTGCCGAGGGTGCCGCCGCGTGCGCGGCACCCCGCTGATCCCGCTGGTTCTCGCGGCTGGCTCCAGACATCGGCTTCCTCACTCGGGTGCGTGGAGCGGTCGGCGGCCCGGGTCGGACGCTCCGCCCGCCACCGGTTCTCCGGTCCGGCGGCACCATGCGGTCGTACACGTACGTTCGAGTCTCTCCGCCCGTCGGTGGTTCTCACGTCACCGCGGCGTCACAGACTCGCACCAGGAACCTCCGGCGCGGGTCGATGGTTGCGGGGGACGGCGAAGAGTCGCTCGTCCTGTCCTGGAAAACGCCACCTGGGACCCGCCCGGCCGAGGGGAACGTGTGCCGGCTCCGGCTACGCGGTGATGTCCTTCACCGTGAACCTGGCCCAGGCCGCCGAGCCGAACACCGCCGCGTACAGCGCCTGCAGCTCCAGGTTCCTCACCAGCCCACCCCAGTGGACCGGTTCGCGCATGAGGTCGGCGAACGACAGCCAGTAGTGGGAGAACAGGTACGGCTGGATCGCGTGGAGCTGGGGAATCTGGTCGAGGATCTGGACGGTGATCAGCAGACCCACCGTCGTCGCCATCGCCGCGATGCCGCTGTCGGTCAGCGTCGAGACGAACAGGCCGAGCGCGGCGACGCCGACCAGGGAGGCGGCGACGAGGAGGGCGATCAGCAGGGCACGGCCCAGCCCCTCGCCGAAGCCGATCCGGGTGCCCGAGATGGTCGTCAGGTCGCCCAGGGGGAACAGCAGCGCGCCGACGACGAGCGCCGAGACGGCGACGACGAGGGTGGCGACCAGGCAGAAGGCCAGCACGGTGGCGTACTTGACGAGGAGCAGGCGGGTGCGGCCGGCGGGTGCGACCAGCAGGTAGCGGAGTGTGCCCGCGGCCGCCTCGCCGGCGACGGCATCGCCCGCGACCACGCCGATGGCCGTCGGCAGCAAGAACGGCAGCGTCGCCGCCAGCGCGGTGAACACGAGGAACAGGCCGTTGTTGGTGATCTGGGTGATGAACGCCGGTCCCTCGCCGCCGCTGCCGGCGGACGAGCCGTCGCTCGTCTCGATCCTGACGGCCACGCCGACGAGGACCGGTACGGCCGCCAGCACGCCCAGCAGGGCGAGGGTGCGCCAGCGCCGGAAGGTGGTCACCAGTTCGTTGCGCAGCAGCCCGAGGGTCCACAGCCGGCCGGTGCCCCCGGCCCGCCGCGCCGGGCTCCCGGCGGACGTCCCCGTCGCCGGTGTCTCAGCGCGCGACATCGAACCCCTCCCCCGTCAGCGCCACGAACGCGTCCTCCAGCGAGGCCCGTTCGACCCCGAAGCCGCGGACGCGGACGCCCGCCGTCACCAGGGCGGCGTTCACGTCGGCGAGGTCGCCGTCCGGGGGTTCGCCGGTCACCCGGTCGCCGCTGACGACGACGTCCGTGACGCCCCGCTCCTTCAGCACCCGGGCCGCTTCGCCCGGGTCGGGTGTGGTGACCAGCAGCCGGCCGCGCGCCCCGGCGGCCAGGTCGGCCACCGGGCCCTGGGTGATCAGCCGGCCCCGGGCCATGACCGCCGCGTGGCTGCAGACCTGCTCGATCTCGTCGAGCAGGTGGGAGGAGAGGAAGACCGTGGTGCCGTCGGAGGCCACCTCCCGCACCAGGGCACGGATCTCCCGCATGCCCTGCGGGTCGAGGCCGTTGGTCGGCTCGTCGAGGACGAGCAGCTTCCGCGGCCGGAGCAACGCGGCCGCGAGGCCGAGGCGCTGCTTCATGCCCAGGGAGTACGCCTTCGCCTTCCTGCCCGCGGCGGCCGTCAGGCCCACCCGGTCCAGCGCGGTCGCGACCCGTGCTCGCCGGGTGCGCGGGTCGGCGGTGGGGTCGGCGGCGTCGTGGCGCAGGAGGTTGTCCCGGCCGGAGAGGAAGCCGTACAGGGCGGGCCCCTCGATGAGTGCGCCGACGTGCGGCAGCACGGCGTGCGCTGCGTGCGGCATCGGCCGCCCCAGCACCCGGACCGAGCCCGAGGTGGGCTCGATCAGGCCCATCAGCATGCGGATGGTGGTGGTCTTGCCCGAGCCGTTCGGGCCGAGGAAGCCGAAGACGCTGCCCGCCGGGACGGTCAGATCCAGTTCGTCGACGGCGAGCTGCCCGCCGCGGTAGCGCTTGGTGAGCGCGCGGGCGTGGATGACACCGTCCTCCGTGCCCCGCACGTCCGGCTCCGTGGCGGACGCCTCGTCCATCGGCCCCCCTCGCTTCGTCGTACCCGCACGGCACCGGGCCGTGACACCGGACCGTGCGGGGCACCCGCCCCGCACGGCACCCGGTCCGTGGTTACCGCCCGGCGTCGGCCGCCTTCACCAGCGCGCCCTTGGTGACGGTGCCGACGTAGACCTTGCCGTCGTCCGTGACCAGCGCGTTGACCAGGCGGGTGGAGAACACCGTGCCCTTGCCGAACTTCCCCGACACCGGGTCGCCGAGCGAGCCGAGGAAGCCGCCCGCGCCGCCGGAGGCGGACGGCGCGCCGCCCTCGCCGCCGGTGCCGAAGGTGGCCACGGAGTTCCAGCCCTCGCCGAGGACCCGGAGTCCGCCGAGCCCCTGGGCGAGGCCGTCCGCGTCCGCCTCGGGCCTGCCCTCGCGGTGCCGCGGGCCGGCGCTGCCGTGGTCCTCCTCCTCGGTGACCTTCGCACCCTTGGGCGGGGTGAAGTCGAAGGTGGAGGCGGCCGGCCGGGCGAAGCTGACCTGTGTGAAGCCCACGTCCAGGACGGCGGCTCCACCGCTCGCGGGAGTGAGCGTGAACTTCAGCGGCAGCCCGGTCCTCGCGTCCACCGCGACGCTGATCGCGCCGACCGTGGTGCCGGACTGCTTCGGCTTCAGCACCAGCCGGTAGGCGTCCCGGCCGGCGATGTGCGCCGTGCCGTCGACGGTGACCGACGTGGTGTCGTCGACCGACTTCAGGGCCTCGTCGGCGAAGTCCTTGGGTGTGGTGGGGGCCTCGTGGCGGTGCCGCTCGCCGTTCTGGGCGGCGGTGCCGTGGAAGACCTCGTTCGACTTGCTGTCGTAGCCCCACACGTCCGTGCCGTTGTGGATGAGGCTGTACTCGGCGGCGTTCTCGACGAGCGAGAGCTTCTGCCGGTCTGGGCCGTCTGCGGCGACGCGCAGGGTGTGCGTGCCGGAGACCAGCTCGGTCAGCTTGGCCTTGGGGTCGGCCGACGAACCGTCAGCTCCCCCGACCGCGCCGGAGGCGAGGCCGCTCTCCAGGCCGCCGAGGTCGGGCAGTCCGAGGTCCGTGCTGACCTTCACCGTGCCGGACAGCTGCTGGACGTCCGACGTGGCCATCTTCTGGATGAGTTGCTGCGCGGTGATCCTGGGCAGGTCGGGATCGCCGGAGTCGGCGAGCGCCGGGACGAGCCCGATGGTCGCCGCCGCCACCCCCACCACCGCGACCGGGACGGCGTACCGCGCGGCCCTGCGCCGCCTGGCGGGCAGGTCGTGCAGTTCCTCGGCGCTCGCGCTGCCGTCGGATTCGTACGGTGCCATGTGTGCCTTACCTCCGTCGTCGGCGGCGGCTTCTCGTCTCATGTGCACTCTCCTCCGCGCTCTCGCCACCGCGTTGTCGCTGTCGCGGGAGCGGGGGAGGCCCCCGTCACCCCAAGCCGCCATTCTCACCTGATCGGGTGAGAAGTGGTGTAGTCCGTCTCTCCATCTGACCAAATCGGCCGCGACGAAGCGTCAGACCGCGGAGCCAACTCCACGTACGACTGCGGTATGACACGAGGGGCCGGCGTCTCCCCCGCCCCGTAGGGGTCGGCGTGGGACCTGCACGCCGAGGCCGCACCGGGGACGTGACCCGGGTCACGGAGAACGGAGGGCGAGGCGCGCCTGTCCCGGACCCGCAGGAAGTGGCTGCCCGGCGGCGCGGGGTGCGCGGGTGCGGATCGCGTGTCGGCGGTGACTTCCGCGCCGGGCGCTCAGCCCGCCCGGTGCACCACCGCGTCGCACAGCTCCAGCAGCGCCGCCTTCGCCTCGCAGTCCCGCAGCGGGGCCAGCGCGGCCCGCGCCTCCTCGGCGTAGCGGACGGTGTCCCGCCGCGCCTGCTCCAGCGCCGGGTGCGCGCGCAGCGCCGCGAGCGCCTCCGCGTGCCGTGCGTCGTCGCTCAGGTCGGAGTCCAGCAGCTCGCACAGCGCGATGTCCTCGGCCAGCCCCTGCCGTGCCGCACGCTCCCGCAGCCGCAGCACCGGCAGCGTCGCGATGCCCTCCCGCAGATCGGTGCCCGGCGTCTTTCCGGACTCGCGCGAGTCGCTCGCGATGTCGAGCACGTCGTCCGCGAGCTGGAAGGCGACCCCCAGCCGCTCCCCGTACTGCGTCAGCACGTCGACGACCGTCTCGTCGGCGCCGGACATCATGGCCCCGAAACGGCACGACACCGCCACCAGGGATCCCGTCTTGCCGCCGAGCACGTCCAGGTAGTGGTCGACCGGGTCGCGTCCGTCCTGCGGCCCCGCCGTCTCCAGGATCTGCCCGGTGACGAGCCGCTCGAACGCCACGGCCTGCACCCGGACCGCCTCCGGGCCGAGGTCGGCGAGGATCTGGGAGGCCCGGGCGAACAGGAAGTCGCCGGTCAGGACCGCGACGGAGTTGCCCCAGCGGGCGTTCGCGCTGGGCACCCCCCGCCGCACCCCGGCCTCGTCCATCACGTCGTCGTGGTACAGCGTCGCCAGATGGGTGAGCTCCACGACCACCGCGGACGGCACGATCCCCGGCGCGTACGGGTCCCCGAACTGCGCCGCCAGCATCACGAGCAGTGGCCGGAAACGCTTGCCACCCGCCTTGACGAGGTGCTGCGCGGCCTCCGTGATGAAGGGGACCTCGCTCTTCGTGGCTTCGAGCAGCCCTTCCTCGACAGCCGCCATTCCGGCCTGGACATCGGCTTCGAGAGCCTGGTCCCGCACGCTCAGCCCGAACGGCCCGACGACGGTCACGAGGGATCTCCTGTCTGCTGGTGTCTGCTGGCGCTTACACGGCTTGTCGATAGGTCGCTGCCATCACTCAAGTCAGCGTATCCGGTCACGTTTCGATCACCGATAGCGCCCACCGATACAGGCCAGGCGGTATCGGATCACGCCCGGTATGCGCTCCATCGGCCGATAAGTATGTATTTTGGCCGACCCCTTTCTCCTACCCCGCTCCGCCGTACCCCTCACCGGACCCACCCTCCATTCCGGTCATGCGCATGCCCCCTGGCGTGCCGCCGATCCCCGGCCGGGGGGCGACGGTGCGAGAGCGGCACCGACTCAGGGGTCCGGGCTTCGCGACTCGGAACTCCCCACTCCGGCGCGCGGGGGTCACCACCACATCATCCGCTCGAGCCGCCGATCGCGTGGCCTTTTGACCGTATTGAGCGTGTTATCCCGTTAGCCCCGAATGCCCTCGTCGACGCAAACAGTGATTTGAGCCACTCGGGGGCTGGCGCGCACCGAACGCCCGCTCTACCCCGTTTTCCTTGCAGGGCAAGGAAGTTACCCCTTGGCGACCGCAAAGGATCAAGCGCCTCATAACCCCCACTTCAAGGTCAATCAGGGCGTTGTGTGATTCCGGCACTTGTTCCGGACATGTGCTCTCGCATACGTTCCCGGCCGTCGGGCGGACGCCGAATCCTGCCACCGCCCGAGAACCCATCGACCGAACCGTCCACGGCAGGAGCGGGGGACCCAGGTAAGTCGCCGGGCCGGAGCCGCACGACACGTCAGATGCGTCGCGCGCCACTACCGGACCGGCTCGGGGTGAAGTCGCGCTCCCCGGAGCGCGGCCGGGCATCTCCAGCCCGAACCCGACAGCTCACCTCGCAGGCGACGGAGAGGAATCGGCCCATGCCTGCTCAGGCTCAGCAGCACCGCACCACCCGTTTCGCCCGCCTCACCCGCACCCTCGCCGTCGCCGGCACCGGTGCGGCCGTCCTCGCCCTGCCGCTTCTCGGCGCCACCGGCGCATCCGCCGCCGAGGCGAAGCCGGCCCCGGCCACCGCGAGCTCCCTCGGCTACGCGAACAACCTCGACGGCTGGATCCGGGCCTCCCTGTCGATCATGGCCAAGCAGGGCATCCCGGGCTCGTACGACGGCATCCGCCGCAACATCATGCGCGAGTCCTCGGGCAACCCGCTGGCCATCAACAACTGGGACTCCAACGCGGCCAAGGGCATCCCGTCCAAGGGCCTGCTCCAGGTCATCGACCCGACGTTCAAGGCCTACCACGTGCCCGGCACATCCTTCGACATCTACGACCCGGTCGCGAACATCACCGCCGCCTGCAACTACGCGGCCAAGCGGTACGGCTCGATCGACAACGTCAACGGCGCCTACTGACGGACGGACACCGGCAGGCGGTCCGGGGGCGGGCGTCCGGCGGCGCCCGCCCCCGCGCCGGCTGTCCGGCATCACACCGGACCGGAGGCGCTCCACACAACACACCGGCCGGAGGCGCTCCGCCTACCGGCCCGGGAACAACCGCTCGAGGACGACGGCGATGCCGTCGTCCTCGTTCGACAGCGTGACCTCGTCGGCCACCGCCTTCAGTTCGGGGTGGGCGTTGGCCATCGCGACGCCGCGGGCGGCCCACTGGAACATCGGGACGTCGTTGGGCATGTCGCCGAAGGCGAGGGCGTGGTCACGGCTCAGCCCGAGGTGCTCGGCGGCCAGCGCCAGCCCGGTGGCCTTGGTGATGCCGCACGGCTGGAGTTCGACGGTCCCGGGGCCCGACATGGTGACCGTCGCCAGGGAACCGACCACGCCCCGCGCCACCGCCGCCAACTCGTCGTCCGACAGCGCGGGGTGACGCAGCAGCACCTTGGCCACGGGCAGGGACCACAGCTCGTCGCGCCGTTCGACCCGTACGGCGGGCAGTGTGGGGTGCGGCATGACGTATCCGGGCTCGACCAGCGTGAGCCCGTCGACCCCGTCCTGGTCCACCGCCGCGTGCACCTCCCCCACCTCGGCCTCGATCTTGCCGAGCGCGGTCTCGGCGAGTTCCCGGTCGAGGGTGACCGACCACAGCAGCCGGTTCGCCCCGGCGTCGTACACCTGCGCGCCCTGACCGCACACCGCCAGTCCCGTGCTGCCCAGGGCGCCGCACAGCGAGCGCACCCTCGGCGCCGGGCGCCCGGTCACGACCAGGTGCCGGGCACCGGCGTCCGCCACCCGCGCGAGTGCGGCGAGCGACCGCCCGGACACGGTGTCGTCGCCGCGCAGCAGCGTTCCGTCCAGGTCGGTGGCGACGAGTGCGTATGCGAGGGAGGCGGCCATGATCAGAGAATACGGACCGGCGGCCCCTCCGACTCAACGGAATCCGGACGGCCGCGGCCGCCGCCGTCCGGATTCCGGCCGCCCCTCGGGCACGACCCCCTAGGGCACGCCCTCTCTCGGGCACGACCTTCTCGGGCACACCCCAGGGTGATCGCGTACGCACCCTTTTGACACTGCCCAAGACGGGCAACGCCCCCGTAACGTGTGGCGCTACCACACACCCAGCCCGGCGCGCGCACGGCAGGTGTCCGGCCCCGGCGTGCGCGAGAGCGGCACGGAGCCGGACGAGGGCGTGCACGACGACGTGCGCGACAGACAGCACGAAAGAGAGGCAGCCACCCCATGCCCCCCTTCGAGGTCCCCGAGGGCGACCCCTTCGGCCCGCACAACCTGCCCTACGGCGTCTTCTCCCGCGCCGGTTGCACGGAACGCACCGTCGGCGTCCGGCTCGGCGACCACGTCCTCGACGCGGGCGCGGCGGCCGTCGCACTGGGCTCGCCGTACGCCTCCCTGCTCGCCCGGCCGACCCTGAACCCGCTGCTGGCCGCGGGCCGCACGGCGTGGTCCGACGTCCGGCGCGCGCTGACGGCGTGGGTGACGGTGCCGTCCCACCAGGAGGCGGTCGCGCCGTTCCTGCACCCCCTGTCCGCCGTGACCCTGCACCTGCCCTTCGAGGTCGCGGACTACGTCGACTTCTACGCCTCCGAGAACCACGCCCGTAACGTCGGGCGTATCTTCCGCCCGGACGCCGAGGACTCACTGACCCCCAACTGGAAGCACCTGCCGATCGGTTACCACGGCCGCTCGGGCACGGTGGTGGTGTCGGGGACGGACGTCGTACGGCCGTCGGGCCAGCGGAAGGCGCCCACGGATCCCGCCCCCGTCCTCGGGCCGTCCGTCCGCCTGGACATCGAGGCCGAGGTCGGCTTCGTGGTGGGTGCGCCCTCGCCGCTGGGCCGGCCGGTGGCGCTCGGCGACTTCCGGGAGCACGTCTTCGGGCTGTGCCTGCTCAACGACTGGTCCGCGCGGGACATCCAGGCCTGGGAGTACGTTCCCCTCGGCCCGTTCCTCGGCAAGTCCTTCGCCACGTCGGTGTCGGCGTGGATCACCCCGCTGGACGCCCTGGAGGAGGCCCGGGTGGCTCCACCGGAGCGGACGCATCCGCTGCTGCCCTACCTGGACGACACCGACGAGGAGCCGGGCGGTTACGACCTGCGGATCTCCGTCGCGATCAACGGACACACGGTGTCCGAGCCGCCCTTCTCCACCATGTACTGGACGGCTGCCCAGCAGCTCGCGCACATGACCGTCAACGGCGCCTCGCTGCGCACCGGCGACCTGTACGGCTCCGGCACGGTGAGCGGCCCGCGGCCGGACCAGCGCGGCTCGCTGCTCGAGCTGACCTGGAACGGCCGGGAGCCCCTCGAACTCCCCGACGGCAAGCGGGCGTTCCTGGAGGACGGCGACGTGGTGACCCTGTCCGCGTGGGCCCCCGGCGCGAACGGAGTCCGCGTGGCCCTCGGGGAGGTGACGGGGCGCGTCGTGCCGGGGTGACGCGGGTACGCGGGTGCGGGGGCGCGCCGGCGCCGCGGGCGCCGCGGGCGCGCCCCGGGTGCGCGTGCCGTGAGTGGCGCCGGAGCCGGCCCGTGGGCCTCCGGCGTGGGGGCGGATCGGTCATGTGGCGGCCGTGACGGGTGATTTCGTTGCCGGCGGACCCTGACTCCCGCGCCCCGGCGCCGTCATACTGGCGGCGGGCCCGGCGCGCGACGCGACGCCGGCCCGACAGCACGACCCGACACCCGCCTCGTCCGATCCGGATCCGGAGCCCGTGGCATGACCGTCTGCCTGCTGCTGCTCAGTGCCGTCGCCCTGACGGCCGCCGTGCCGGTGCCCCGCGCCCTGACCCGGGCCAAGTGGCCCGAGCGGGAACCGGTGGTCGCGCTGTGGGTGTGGCAGTGCCTGGTCGCCACCGTGCTGCTGTGCTGCCTCGCCGCCCTCGTCCTGGGCGCGGCGGCCGTCTTCCACACCGTCCGGGGCCAGGTGTTCGCCCCGGCGCCGCCCTCCGTGACCGCCGCCTACGACCTCGCCACCGCTCCGCCCTGGGCCGCGGCCCTCACCCTGCTGCTGGCCTGCGGTGCCGCCTGGACCACGGCGATGCTCGGCCGCGAGCTCGCCGAGGCACGCCGTCGCCGCGGTCAGGCCCGCGCGCACCTGCGCGAGCGCGCCCCCGACCTGCCGGCGGGACTGCCCGCCGCCCGCGGTCCGCTGCTCGTGCTGGAGGACGAGTACCCCGACGCCTGGTGGCTGCCCGGCCACCCGCCCCAGCTCGTCGTCACCACGGGCGCCCTGCACCGCCTCACCGGGCACCAGCTCGACGCCGTCCTCGCCCACGAGCGCGGACACGCCCGTGCCCACCACGACTGGCTGCTGCACCTGTCGACCGCGCTGGCGACGGGCTTCCCGCGCGTGCCGCTGTTCACCCACTTCTGCGACCAGACACACCGCCTGGTGGAGCTGGCCGCCGACGACACGGCTTCCCGCCGGCACGGCCACCTCACCACGGCCCTCGCCCTGATCGAGCTGAACCAGCACCGCGGAGTGCTGTCCTGCGCCTCCAGTCACCGGCTGCTCGGCGAGCGGGTGGACCGGCTCCTGGAGCCGCCGCCCCGCCTGGGCCGCCGGCACCGGGCCCTGACGACGACGGTGGCGGCGCTCGTCCCCCTGGTCCCACTGCTGATCACCTTCGCCCCGGGCCTGACGGCCCTCGGCTGACCACACCACCGGCCGGCCGGGCCGACGGCCGGCTCCCGTCCCCACAGCCGCCCCGGGACCGCCCGGCACCGGCCGGGAGGACCACCGGCCCCCGGCGACGACCGACCCCCGCGCGCCACCGCGTCCCGCGCCCCGCCCGGCGCAGACTCGGACGCCCACCGGGACGCCCCGGTGCCCCGCCGGTCACATCCAGTCGTCCTCCGGCTCCGGCTCCCCGTCCTGCTCCGGCCAGGGCTCCCCCGCGCTCTCTTCCGGACCCCCCGGGTCACCACTCCCCCGGGCCGCTCCCTCCCCGGACGGGCCGCGCAGGCCCTCCAGGACCCCGATCACCCCTTCCCCGTACGTCGCCAGCTTCTTCTCGCCCACGCCGCCGACCGTGCCCAGCTCCGCCACCGACGCCGGCCAGGCGGTGACGATCTCGCGGAGCGTGGCGTCGTGGAAGATGACGTACGCCGGGACGCCCTGCTCACGGGCCCGCTCGGCGCGCCACGCGCGCAGCGCCTCGAAGGCGGGCTGCAGTTCCTCCGGCAGTTCGGCCGCGGCGGTCCTCACCCTGCGGTCCGCGCGGGAGGCCGACGTCCGGGCCGGCTTCTCCGGCTCCTTGCGCAGCGGCACCTCCCGTTCGCGCCGCAGCACCGAGCCGCTGGCCTCGGTCAGCACCAGCGTGCCGTACTCGCCCTCGACCGCGAGCAGCCCCTGCGCCAGCAGCTGCCGTACGACGCCCCGCCAGGCGCCCTCGGTGAGCTCCTCGCCGATGCCGAACACGGACAGCTGGTCGTGGTCGAACTGGATGACCTTGGCCGTGCGCTTGCCGAGCAGGATGTCGATGATCTGGCCCGCGCCGAACTTCTGCCCCCGCTCCCGCTGCAGCCGCACGACCGTCGACAGCACCTTCTGGGCCGCGACCGTGCCGTCCCAGGTCTCGGGCGGGGTCAGGCAGGTGTCGCAGTTGCCGCAGCCGGCCGGGTCCGGGTCCTGGCCGAAGTAGGCCAGCAGCCGCCCGCGGCGGCACTGGACCGTCTCGCACAGCGCGAGCATGGCGTCGAGGTGGGACTGGGCGCGGCGGCGGAACGCCTCGTCGCCCTCGCCGGACTGGATCAGCTTGCGCTGCTGGACGACGTCGTTCAGCCCGTACGCCATCCAGGCGGTGGACGGCAGCCCGTCCCGGCCGGCGCGCCCGGTCTCCTGGTAGTAGCCCTCCACGGACTTGGGCAGGTCCAGATGGGCCACGAACCGGACGTCGGGCTTGTCGATGCCCATGCCGAAGGCGATGGTGGCGACCACCACCAGGCCGTCCTCGCGCAGGAAGCGGGCCTGGTGTGCCGCGCGGGTGCCCGCGTCGAGTCCGGCGTGGTAGGGCACGGCCTCGACGCCGTTGCGGGTGAGGAACTCCGCCGTCCGGTCCACCGAGTTGCGCGACAGGCAGTACACGATGCCCGCGTCGCCCGGATGCTCCTCGCGCAGGAAACCCAGCAACTGCTTCTTCGGGTCGGTCTTCGGCACGATCCGGTACTGGATGTTGGGCCGGTCGAAGCTGGACACGAAGTGCCGGGCCCCCGGCATGCCCAGCCGCTGGGTGATCTCCTGGTGCGTCGCGCGGGTGGCGGTCGCGGTGAGCGCGATCCGGGGCACGTCCGGCCAGCGCTCGCCGAGCAGCGACAGTGCCAGGTAGTCGGGACGGAAGTCGTGGCCCCACTGCGACACGCAGTGCGCCTCGTCGATCGCGAAGACGGAGATCTTGCCGCGCGAGAGCAGGTCGAGCGTGGCGTCCAGGCGCAGCCGCTCGGGAGCCAGGTAGAGCAGGTCCAGCTCGCCGGCCAGGAACTCCGCCTCCATCACACGCCGCTCGTCGAAGTCCTGGGTGGAGTTGACGAAGCCGGCGCGCACGCCGAGCGCCCGCAGCGCGTCCACCTGGTCCTGCATGAGCGCGATGAGCGGCGAGACGACCACGCCCGTGCCGGGTCTGACCAGGGCCGGGATCTGGTAGCACAGCGACTTGCCGCCGCCGGTGGGCATGAGGACGACGGCGTCGCCGCCCGTGACCACATGCTCGATGACCGCTTCCTGCTCACTTCGGAAGCTCTCGTAGCCGAAGACCCGGTGCAGCGTGGCCAGCGCCTCGCTCTCCGTCACTGGCATGTCGGTGACACCCTCTGTCCCGCCCATCGTCTCGTCCCCCGTACGTCGACCCTCGACCATTGCCTCCACGATAGGGGTCCGGACCGACAGGGTCCGCCGTTGTCCACAGGCGGCCGGTACGCCCGCACGCGCCGCCACCCGCGGCCCGGGCCGAGGCCGCCATGCACACGCCGCTGCCCGGCACCCCCGACGGACCTGCCGCACACACGCCGCTGCCCGGCACCCCTGACGGAGGTGCCGGGCAGCGGCAGCGGACGGGACGGCGTGCCTCAGCGGACGAAGACGCCCGCCTGATTCGCCAGGTCCAGGAAGTACTGCGGTGCCACACCGAGCACCAGCGTGACCACGACGCCGAGGCCGATCGCGGTCATCGTCAGCGGCGACGGCACGGCCACCGTCGGGCCCTCCGGCCGAGGCTCGCTGAAGAACATCAGCACGATCACCCGGATGTAGAAGAACGCCGCGATCGCCGACGAGATCACACCGATCACGACCAGCGGGACCGCGCCGCCCTCCGCCGCCGCCTTGAACACGGCGAACTTCCCGGCGAAGCCGGAGGTCAGCGGAATGCCCGCGAAGGCCAGCAGGAACACCGCGAACACGGCCGCGACCAGCGGCGATCGGCGACCCAGGCCGGCCCACTTGGACAGGTGCGTGGCCTCGCCGCCCGCGTCGCGCACCAGGGTCACCACGGCGAAGGCGCCGATGGTCACGAAGGAGTACGCGGCCAGGTAGAACAGGACGGAGGAGACGCCGTCCCGCGAGGTCGCGATGACGCCCGCGAGGATGAAGCCCGCGTGCGCGATCGAGGAGTAGGCCAGCAGACGCTTGATGTCGGTCTGCGTGATCGCGACGATCGCACCGACCAGCATGGTGACGATGGCGACGCCCCACATGACCGGCCGCCAGTCCCAGCGCATCCCCGGCAGCACGACGTACAGCAGCCGCAGCAGCGCGCCGAAGGCCGCCACCTTGGTCGCCGCCGCCATGAACCCGGTGACCGGCGTCGGCGCGCCCTGGTAGACGTCCGGCGTCCACATGTGGAACGGCACGGCGCCCACCTTGAACAGCAGGCCCATCACGATCAGGGCGGCGCCGATGAGCAGCAGCGCGTCGTTGCCCATGGTGTTCGCCAGCGCCGGGTCGACGCTCGGGACGTTGCCGTCGACGACCTGGGCGATCGTCGCGTACGACACCGAGCCGGCGTAGCCGTACAGCAGCGCGATGCCGAACAGGGTGAAGGCGGAGGCGAAGGCGCCGAGCAGGAAGTACTTGACCGCGGCCTCCTGCGACATGAGCCGCTTGCGGCGGGCCAGGGCGCACAGCAGGTACAGCGGCAGCGAGAAGACCTCCAGCGCCACGAACAGCGTCAGCAGGTCGTCGGCCGAGGGGAAGACCAGCATGCCGGAGACGGCGAACAGCAGGAGCGGGAACACCTCGGTGGTGGTGAACCCGGCCTTCACCGCGGCCTTCTCGCTGTCGCTGCCCGGTACGGAGGCGGCCTGCGCCGCGAACGAGTCGGCGCGGCTGCCGTGCGCGGCGGGGTCCAGGCGCCGCTCGGCGAAGGTGAACAGGCCGGCCAGCGCGGCCAGCAGGATCGTGCCCTGCAGGAACAGGGCCGGTCCGTCGACCGCGATCGCGCCCATGGCCGCGATGTGCGCCCTGGTCGTGCCGTATCCGTCGGCCGCGAGCGCGATCACCGCGGCGAACGCGGCGACGAGCGCGACGACGGACACGAACATCTGGGCGTAGTAGCGGGATTTGCGCGGGACGAACGCCTCGACCAGCACCCCGACGATCGCCGCGCCCACGACGATCAGGGTGGGCGAGAGCTGCCCGTATTCGATCTTCGGCGCGTCGATCTTCGAGATCGGGTCGGCCGCGGTTGTCCACAGGCTGTGGACGGCTGCTGCGCTCACTTGGCCGCCTCCACCTCGGGCTTGGGGTCGGTCTGGTGTACGTCGGACATGGTCTGCCTGACCGCGGGGTTGACGATGTCCGTGACGGGCTTCGGGTAGACGCCCAGGAAGATCAGCAGCACGATCAGCGGGGCGACGACCACCAGCTCCCGCGCTCGCAGGTCCGGCATCGCGGAGACCTCCGCCTTCACCGGGCCGGTCATCGTCCGCTGGTAGAGGACGAGGGTGTACAGCGCGGCGAGGACGATGCCGAAGGTGGCGATCACTCCGATGACCGGGTAGCGCGTGAACGTGCCGACCAGGACCAGGAACTCACTGACGAACGGCGCCAGTCCCGGCAGGGACAGCGTCGCCAGGCCGCCGATCAGGAAGGTGCCGGCGAGCACCGGGGCGACCTTCTGCACACCCCCGTAGTCGGCGATGAGCCGGGAGCCGCGCCGGGAGATCAGGAATCCGGCGACCAGCATCAGCGCGGCCGTCGAGATGCCGTGGTTGACCATGTAGAGCGTCGCCCCGGACTGGCCCTGGCTGGTCATCGCGAAGATGCCCATGATGATGAAACCGAAGTGCGAGATCGACGCGTACGCCACCAGCCGCTTGATGTCCCGCTGGCCCACCGCGAGCAGGGCGCCGTAGATGATGCTGATCAGCGCCAGGACGAGGATGACGGGCGTCGCCCACCTGCTCGCCCCCGGGAACAGCTGGAGGCAGAAGCGGAGCATCGCGAAGGTGCCCACCTTGTCGACGACCGCCGTGATGAGGACGGCGACCGGTGCGGTGGACTCCTGCATGGCGTTGGGCAGCCAGGTGTGCAGCGGCCACAGCGGCGCCTTCACCGCGAAGGCGAAGAAGAAGCCGAGGAACAGCCAGCGTTCGGTGCTCGTCGCCATGTCCAGCGAGCCGCTCGCGCGGGCCTGGGCGATCTCCTGGAGCGAGAAGCTCCCGGCGACCACGTACAGGCCGATCACCGCGGCCAGCATGATCAGGCCGCCGACCAGGTTGTAGAGGAGGAACTTCACCGCCGCGTAACTGCGCTGCGCCGACGCCGCCTCCTCGCCGTGCGGGTGGGCACGGTCGCCGAAGCCGCCGATGAGGAAGTACATCGGGATCAGCATGGCTTCGAAGAAGATGTAGAAGAGGAAGACGTCGGTGGCCTCGAAGGAGATGACCACCATCGCCTCGACGGCGAGGATCAGGGCGAAGAAGCCCTGCGTGGGCCGCCAGCGGCGGCTCCCCGTCTCCAGGGGGTCGGCGTCGTGCCAGCCGGCGAGGATCACGAACGGGATCAGCAGGGCGGTCAGCGCGATCAGCGCCACCGCGATGCCGTCCACGCCCAGCTCGTAGCGGACCCCGAAGGACGGGATCCAGGAGTGCGACTCGGTGAGCTGGTACCGGGCGCCGCCCGGGTCGAAGCGGACCAGGACGGTGGCGGCCAGCGCCAGCGTGCCGAGCGAGAAGAGCAGCGCCAGCCACTTGGCGGCGGTGCGGCGCGCGGCCGGCACGGCGGCCGTGGCGATCGCTCCCACGGCCGGGAGCACCGCCGTCGCTGTCAGCAGAGGAAAGGACATCGGTATCAGACCGCCCTCATCAGCAGGGTCGCGGCCGCCAGGAGTGCCGCGCCGCCGAACATCGAGACCGCGTAGGAGCGCACGAAGCCGTTCTGCAGCCGGCGCATCCGCCCGGACAGCCCGCCGAACGAGGCCGCCGTGCCGTTGACCACGCCGTCGACCAGGCTGTGGTCGAGGTACACCAGCGAGCGCGTCAGGTGCTCGCCGCCGCGGACCAGGACGACGTGGTTGAAGTCGTCCTGGAGCAGGTCGCGCCGGGCGGCCCGGGTGAGCAGGGACCCGCGCGGCGCGACCGCCGGAACCGGCTTGCGGCCGTACTGGGCGTAGGCGACGGCGACGCCGACGACCAGGCACACCATGGTGGCCAGGGTCACCGTCAGCGCGCTGACGGGCGGGTGGCCCTCCTCGTGCCCGGTGACCGGCTCCAGCCAGTGCAGGAAGCGGTCGCCGAGGGAGAAGAACGCGCCGCCGAAGACCGATCCGACGGCCAGCACGATCATCGGGATCGTCATGACCCGGGGCGACTCGTGCGGGTGCGGCTCCGCGTGGGCGCCGCGCTCCTCGGCCGCCGGTTCCGCGTCCGGCTCGGCCGGGGACGGGGTCGGCCGGTCGCGCCAGCGCTCCTCGCCGAAGAACGTCATCAGCATCACGCGCGTCATGTAGTACGCGGTGATGGCCGCGCCCAGCAGGGCCGCGCCGCCGAGGATCCAGCCCTCGGTGCCGCCCTTGGCGAAGGCGGCCTCGATGATCCGGTCCTTGGAGAAGAAGCCGGACAGGCCGGGGAAGCCGATGATGGCGAGGTAGCCGAGGCCGAACGTGACGAACGTCAGCGGCATGTACTTGCGCAGGCCGCCGTAGCGGCGCATGTCGACCTCGTCGTTCATGCCGTGCATGACCGAACCGGCGCCGAGGAACAGCCCGGCCTTGAAGAAGCCGTGCGTGACCAGGTGCATGATGGCGAAGACGTAGCCGATGGGGCCGAGGCCGGCGGCCAGCACCATGTAGCCGATCTGCGACATGGTCGAGCCGGCCAGCGCCTTCTTGATGTCGTCCTTCGCGCAACCGACGATCGCACCGAACAGGAGCGTGACGGCGCCGACGACGGTGACGACGAGTTGCGCATCGGGGGCACCGTTGAAGACGGCCGCGGAGCGGACGATCAGGTAGACGCCCGCGGTCACCATGGTCGCGGCGTGGATGAGGGCGGAGACCGGGGTCGGGCCCTCCATCGCGTCCCCGAGCCAGGACTGCAGGGGCACCTGGGCGGACTTGCCGCACGCGGCGAGCAGCAGCATCAGGCCGATCGCGGTGAGCCGGCCCTCCGAGGTGTCGGCGGCACCGTCGAGGACCGGCCCGAAGGCGAACGTCCCGAACGTGGTGAACATCAGCATGATGGCGATCGACAGGCCCATGTCGCCGACCCGGTTGACCAGGAAGGCCTTCTTCGCCGCGGTCGCCGCGCTGGGCTTGTGCTGCCAGAAGCCGATCAGCAGGTAGGAGGCGAGGCCGACGCCCTCCCAGCCGACGTACAGCAGCAGGTAGTTGTCGGCGAGGACGAGCAGCAGCATCGCCGCGAGGAACAGGTTCAGATAGCCGAAGAAGCGGCGGCGCCGCTCGTCGTGCTCCATGTACCCGACCGAGTACAGGTGGATCAGGGAGCCGACGCCGGTGATCAGCAGCACGAACGTCATCGACAGCTGGTCGAGCCGGAAGGCGACGTCCGCCTGGAAGCTCTCGACCGGGATCCAGGTGTACAGGTGCTGGATCAGCGTGCGGTCCTCGGCGTTCCTGCCGAGCAGGTCCGCGAAGAGCACCAGGCCGATGACGAACGAGGCGGCCGACAGCAGGGTGCCGAGCCAGTGGCCGACGGCGTCCAGGCGCCGGCCGCCGACCAGGAGGACGGCCGCTCCGAGCAGGGGCGCCGCGATGAGCAGCGCGATCAGGTTCTCCACGATTCTTCCGACCCCTTACAGCTTCATCAGGCTGGCGTCGTCGACCGAGGCCGAGTGGCGGGAACGGAACAGCGACACGATGATCGCGAGGCCCACCACGACCTCCGCGGCGGCGACGACCATCGTGAAGAAGGCGATGATCTGGCCGTCGAGGTTGCCGTGCATCCGGGAGAAGGCGACGAACGCGAGGTTGCAGGCGTTCAGCATCAGCTCGATGCACATGAAGATCACGATGGCGTTGCGCCGGATCAGCACGCCGGTGGCGCCGATCGTGAACAACAGGGCGGCGAGATACAGGTAGTTGACGGGGTTCACTTCGACGCCTCCTCGGCCCGCTTGAAGTGCGGAGGGTCGATCGCCTTCCGCTCCAGCCGGTCCTCGGCCCGCTGCTCCATGGCCCGCAGGTCGTTCAGGGCCTCCGTGGAGACGTCACGGACCTGGCCCCGCTCGCGCAGGGTCTTGCTGACCGTGAGCTCGGACGGGGTGCCGTCGGGCAGCAGGCCGGCGATGTCCACCGCGTTGTGCCGGGCGTAGACACCGGGCGCCGGCAGCGGGGGCACGTACGTCCCCTCGCGCACGCGTCGTTCGGACAGTTCCCGCTGGGTCATGGCCCGCTCGGTGCGCTCGCGGTGCGTGAGCACCATGGCGCCGACGGCGGCTGTGATCAGCAGGGCGCCGGTGATCTCGAAGGCGAAGACGTACTTGGTGAAGAGGAGGGACGCCAGGCCCTCCACGTTGCCATTCGCGTTGGCCCGGCCGATGCCGTTGAAGTCCTTCAGGGAGGCGTTGACGATGCCCGCGATCAGCAGGACGCCGAAGCCGGTCCCGCACAGCAGGGCGAGCCAGCGCTGGCCCTTGATGGTCTCCTTCAGGGAGTCCGCGGCGGTGACGCCCACGAGCATCACCACGAACAGGAACAGCATCATGATCGCGCCGGTGTAGACGACGATCTGCACGACGCCCAGGAAGTAGGCTCCGTTGGCGAGGTAGAACACCGCCAGGACGATCATGGTGCCGGCCAGGCACAGCGCGCTGTGCACGGCCCTCTTCATGAACACGGTGCACAGGGCGCCGATCACCGCGATCGTGCCGAGCACCCAGAACTGGAAGGCCTCTCCGGTGGAGGTGGAGTAGGCGGCGAGCTGCGCGGTCATCGGCCGATCACCTTCTCGGAGGCCGGCTCGTCCGTGCCGAAGGTGGACGACGCCTCCTGCGGCACCTCGCCCTTGGAGACGGCGACCTGGCGCACCGTGCCGGGCGCGGCCTCCGTCACCAGGCCCCGGTAGTAGTCCTGCTCGTCCATGCCCGGGTAGAGGGCGTGCGGCGTGTCCACCATGGCCTCGTCGAGACCGGCGAGCAGCTGCTCCTTGGTGTAGATCAGGTCGGCGCGGCTGGAGTCGGCCAGCTCGAACTCGTTGGTCATCGTCAGCGCGCGCGTGGGGCACGCCTCGATGCACAGGCCGCACAGGATGCAGCGGGCGTAGTTGATCTGGTAGACGCGGCCGTACCGCTCACCGGGCGAGTAGCGCTCCTCGTCGGTGTTGTCCGCGCCCTCCACGTAGATGGCGTCGGCGGGGCAGGCCCAGGCGCACAGCTCGCAGCCGACGCACTTCTCCAGGCCGTCCGGATGGCGGTTGAGCTGATGCCGTCCGTGGAAGCGCGGAGCGGTGGTCTTCTTCTGCTCCGGGTACTGCTCGGTCAGCCGCTTCCTGAACATGGCCTTGAAGGTCACGCCGAAGCCGGCCACGGGGTTCTGGAAGCCGGGCTTCGTCCGCCCGGCCTCCTGGGGCTCCTCAGCCATCGGACGCCTCCTTTCCCTCCAGAGATCCGTCACTGTCAGTGTCCGGTCCGCCACTGGAAATCAGCTCGCGTTCTCCCCACCGCGCGCGGCGCCGCGGTACCGGCGGCAGTTCCTGCCCCGGCAGCGGCGGCACGGGGAAGCCGCCGGCCATCGGGTCGAAGGCGGCCGGTTCGGCGGCAGGCCCCTCGGCCGCCTTCGCCTTCTCGCGGAACAGGTCGGCGACGAAGGACAGCAGCAGGAGGGCCAGGACACCGCCGCCGACGTAGAGCGCGATGTCGGCGAAGTCGTAGCGCTCGTTCCTGAGGGTGCGCACGGTGGCGACGAGCATCAGCCAGGTCACGGAGACCGGGATGAGGACCTTCCAGCCGAGCTTCATCAACTGGTCGTAGCGGACCCGCGGGAGCGTGCCGCGCAGCCAGATGAAGAAGAACAGCAGCAGCTGGACCTTGACGACGAACCAGAGCAGCGGCCACCAGCCGTGGTTCGCGCCCTCCCAGAAAGTGCTGACCGGCCACGGGGCCCGCCAGCCGCCCAGGAAGAGCGTGGTCGACACGGCCGAGACCGTCACCATGTTCACGTACTCGGCGAGCATGAACATCGCGAACTTGATCGACGAGTACTCGGTGTTGAAGCCGCCGACCAGGTCGCCCTCGGACTCCGGCATGTCGAACGGGGCGCGGTTGGTCTCGCCGACCATGGTCACGACGTAGAGGATGAAGGAGACCGGCAGCAGCAGGATGAACCAGCGGTCATGCTGCTGTTCGACGATCGTCGACGTCGACATCGACCCCGAGTAGAGGAACACGGAGGCGAACGCGGCGCCCATCGCGATCTCGTAGGAGATCATCTGCGCGCACGAGCGCAGGCCGCCCAGCAGCGGGTAGGTGGAGCCGGAGCTCCAGCCCGCGAGGACGATGCCGTAGATGCCGACCGAGGCGACCGCGAGGATGTAGAGCATCGCGATCGGCAGGTCGGTCAGCTGCATCGCGGTGCGGTGGCCGAAGATCGACACCTCGTTGTCCGCGGGACCGAACGGGATCACCGCGATCGCCATGAAGGCGGGGATGGCCGCGACGATCGGCGCGAGGACGTACACCACCTTGTCGGCGCGCTTGACGACGAGGTCTTCCTTGAGCATCAGCTTCACGCCGTCGGCGAGCGACTGGAGCATGCCCCAGGGGCCGTGCCGGTTCGGGCCGATGCGCAGCTGCATCCAGGCGACGACCTTGCGCTCCCAGACGATGGAGAACAGTACGGTCACCATCAGGAACGCGAAGCAGAAGACCGCCTTGACGACGACCAGCCACCAGGGATCGGTGCCGAACATCGAGAGGTCTTCAGCGGCGAGGTACGGGCTCATGCCTCCACCTCCTTGGGGGCCTCGCCGGCGAGCGTCGCCGGGCCGATGCGGACGAGGGAGCCGGGCTGCGCCCCGGTGTCGGAGGCGACGCCGGTGCCGGTGGAGTTCAGCGGCAGCCAGACCACCCGGTCGGGCATGTCGGTGATCTCCAGCGGGAGTTCGGCGGCTCCGGCGGGGCCGGTCACGGCGAGGATGTCGCCGTCCTTGACGCCCGCCTCGGCGGCCGTGGCGGCCGAGACGCGGGCACGGGCGGCGTGCCGGGTCCCGGCGAGCGCCTCGTCGCCCTGCTGCAGGACGCCGAGGTCGAGCAGCAGCCGGTGCCCCGCGAGCACCGCCTCACCCGCGGCGGGCCGGGGCAGCGGACGCCCCGTCTCGACCGGGTCGGAGGCGCGCGGCCCGGTCCAGGTGCCGAGCCGGTCCAGCTCGGCGTGGGCGGTGCGCAGGTCCGGCAGTCCCAGGTGGACGTCCATCGCGTCGGCGAGCATCTGCAGCACGCGGGCGTCGGACGGGGCCGGGCGGTGGGTCATCTGGTCGGGCTTGAGCGCCGCCTCGAAGAAGCGGACCCGGCCCTCCCAGTTGAGGAAGGCGCCGGCCTTCTCGGCGACGGCGGCCACCGGCAGCACCACGTCGGCGTGCTCGGTGACCTCGCTGGGCCGCAGCTCCAGCGACACCAGGAAGCCGACCTCGGCGAGCGCGGCCCGCGCCCGGGCCGGGTCGGGCAGGTCGGCGATCTCCACGCCCGCGACGAGCAGTGCCTGGAGGTCGCCCTGCGCGGCGGCCTCGACGATCCGGCCGGTGTCCCGGCCGTAGCGGTGCGGCAGCGTGGCGACGCCCCACAGGGCGGCGACCTCCTCCCGCGCCCGCGGGTCGGTGGCCGGACGGCCGCCGGGCAGCAGCGACGGCAGCGCGCCCGCCTCGACGGCGCCGCGCTCACCGGCCCGGCGCGGGATCCACACCAGGCGGGCGCCGGTCGCGGCGGCGGCCCGCACGGCGGCGGTGAGGCCGCCGGCCACGCCGGCCAGCCGCTCCCCGACGACGATGACGGCGCCCTCGGCGCGCAGCGCCCCGGCGGCCTTCGCGCCGTCCTCGGCCAGGCCTGCCCCGCCGGCGAGCGCGTCGAGCCACTCGGTCTCGGTGCCCGGCGCGGCCGGCAGCAGCGTGCCGCCCGCCTTGCCGAGGCCGCGCGTGGCGTGCGTGGCCAGTGCGAAGACCTGCTGTCCGTGCTTGCGCCAGGCCTTGCGCAGGCGCAGGAAGACGCCGGGGGCCTCCTCCTCGGACTCGAATCCGACGAGCAGGACGGCCGGTGCCTTCTCCAGCGAGGTGTAGGTCACGCCCGTGCCGTCGACGTCGCGTCCGCGGCCGGCGACCATGGCGGCCAGGAAGTCGGCCTCCTCGGTGGAGTGCACGCGGGCGCGGAAGTCGATGTCGTTGGTGTCGAGCGCCACGCGCGCGAACTTGCTGTAGGCGTAGGCGTCCTCGACGGTCAGACGGCCGCCGGTGAGGACGCCGGTGCGGCCCCGCGACGCCAGCAGGCCCTGGGCGGCGATCTGCAGCGCCTCGGGCCAGGAGGCCGGCACCAGCTCCCCCTCGGGGTTGCGCAGCAGGGGCGTCCTGAGCCGGTCCCTGGTCTGCGCGTACCGGAACGCGAAGCGTCCCTTGTCGCAGATCCACTCCTCGTTGACCTCGGGGTCGTTCGCGGCGAGCCGCCGCATGACCTTCCCGCGCCGGTGGTCGGTGCGGGTGGCGCAGCCGCCGGAGCAGTGCTCGCACACCGACGGCGAGGAGACCAGGTCGAAGGGGCGGGAGCGGAACCGGTACGCCGCCGAGGTGAGGGCGCCGACCGGGCAGATCTGGATGGTGTTGCCGGAGAAGTACGACTCGAACGGGTCGCCCTCACCGGTGCCGACCTGCTGGAGCGCGCCGCGCTCGATCAGCTCGATCATCGGGTCGCCCGCGACCTGGTTGGAGAACCGGGTGCAGCGGGCGCACAGCACGCACCGCTCGCGGTCGAGCAGCACCTGTGTGGAGATCGGGACGGGCTTCTCGTAGGTCCGCTTGCGGCCCTCGAAGCGGGACTCGGCGTTGCCGTGCGACATGGCCTGGTTCTGCAGCGGGCACTCGCCGCCCTTGTCGCAGACCGGGCAGTCCAGCGGGTGGTTGATGAGCAGCAGCTCCATCACGCCGTGCTGCGCCTTCTCGGCGACCGCGGAGGTGAGCTGGGTCTTCACGACCATCCCGTCCGTGCACGTGATGGTGCAGGACGCCATGGGCTTGCGCTGGCCCTCCACCTCGACGATGCACTGGCGGCACGCGCCGGCCGGGTCGAGCAGGGGGTGGTCGCAGAACCGGGGGATCTCGATGCCGAGTTGCTCGGCGGCGCGGATGACCAGGGTGCCCTTGGGCACGCTGATCTCGGCGCCGTCGATCGTCAGCGTGACGAGGTCCTCCGGCGGGACGGCCGCCCCGCCCCCTCCGGAGGGGGCGCTGGTGGTCACGGTCATGCGTTCACCTCCGTGCGGTCTGCCCAGGCCGTCGACCTGGCCGGGTCGAAGGGGCAGCCCCGGCCCGTGATGTGCTGCTCGTACTCCTCGCGGAAGTACTTCAGCGAGGAGAAGATCGGCGAGGCGGCGCCGTCGCCGAGGGCGCAGAAGGACTTGCCGTTGATGTTGTCGGCGATGTCGCCCAGCTTGTCGAGGTCGGACAGGTCGCCCTTGCCGGCCTCGATGTCCCGCAGCAGCTGCACCAGCCAGTACGTCCCCTCGCGGCACGGGGTGCACTTGCCGCAGGACTCGTGGGCGTAGAACTCGGTCCAGCGGGTCACCGCCCGCACCACGCAGGTCGTCTCGTCGAAGCACTGCAGGGCCTTGGTGCCGAGCATCGAGCCGGCGGCCCCGACCCCTTCGTAGTCGAGCGGGACGTCGAGGTGCTCCTCGGTGAACATCGGCGTCGAGGAGCCGCCCGGGGTCCAGAACTTCAGCCTATGGCCCGGGCGCATGCCGCCGCTCATGTCGAGCAGCTGGCGCAGCGTGATGCCGAGCGGGGCCTCGTACTGGCCGGGGTTGGCGACGTGGCCGCTGAGCGAGTACAGCGTGAAGCCCGGGGACTTCTCGCTGCCCATGGACCTGAACCAGTCCTTGCCGTGGTGCAGGATGGCGGGGACCGACGCGATCGACTCGACGTTGTTCACCACGGTCGGGCACGCGTACAGGCCCGCGACGGCGGGGAAGGGGGGACGCAGCCGCGGCTGGCCGCGGCGGCCCTCGAGCGAGTCGAGCAGCGCGGTCTCCTCGCCGCAGATGTACGCTCCGGCGCCCGCGTGCACGGTCAGGTCGAGGTCGAGTCCGCTGCCGAGGACGTTCTTGCCGAGGTAGCCCGCCGCGTAGGCCTCGCTGACGGCCGAGTGCAGCCGCCGCAGCACGGGCACGACCTCACCGCGCAGATAGATGAAGGCGTGCGACGACCTGATGGCGTAGCAGGCGATGACGATGCCCTCGATGAGGCTGTGCGGGTTCGCGAACAGCAGCGGGATGTCCTTGCAGGTCCCCGGCTCCGACTCGTCGGCGTTGACGACGAGGTAGTGCGGCTTGCCGTCCCCCTGGGGGATGAACTGCCACTTCATGCCGGTGGGGAAGCCGGCGCCGCCGCGTCCGCGCAGCCCGGATTCCTTGACGTACGCGATGACCTCGTCCGGGGACATCGTGAGCGCCTTGCGCAGCCCCTCGTAGCCCTCGTGCCGTCGGTACACGTCCAGCGTCCAGGACCCGTCCTCGTCCCAGAAGGCGGACAGCACGGGTGCGAGCAGCTTCTCCGGGCTGTTCTCCGCGCCGCCCTCGAACTTGCCGGGGCGGGTGGTGCCTCCGTCCTCGGTCGCCAACGTCATCACTCCCCCTCCTCTGCGGTAGGCGCCTCGGCGCCGGAGGGGCCGGGCGGGGTCCCTCCGTCACGGGTCGTGGGCGACGGGTGGGCGGGGTCGGAGGCCGACGTGTCCTGCGGCGCGTCGTGCGAGCTCAGGTGTTCGGCGGGCGACGGCTGGTGCACGGCGCCGTGGGGCTCGTCGTGCGGTCCGCCGTCGCGCGGGTGGACCACGCGCGCGGGCGCGGCCTCTCCCCTGGCCAGCCGCAGGCCCACCAGCGAGGCGGGTCCGGCGCTGCCGCCGGCCTCCGTCGCCCCCTCACGCTCGTCGGGGAAGCCGGCCAGGATCCGGGCGGTCTCCTTGAAGGTGCACAGGGGCGCGCCGCGCGTGGGCGACACGGGCCGTCCCGCCCGGAGGTCGTCGACGAGGCGCTTGGCGCTCGCCGGGGTCTGGTTGTCGAAGAACTCCCAGTTGACCATCACGACCGGCGCGTAGTCGCAGGCCGCGTTGCACTCGATGTGCTCCAGGGTGACCTTGCCGTCGTCGGTGGTCCCGCCGTTGCCTACGCCGAGGTGCTCCTGGAGGCTCTCGAAGATCGCGTCGCCGCCCATCACCGCGCACAGGGTGTTGGTGCACACGCCCACCTGGTAGTCGCCGGAGGGCCGGCGCCGGTACATGGTGTAGAAGGTGGCGACGGCGGTGACCTCGGCCGTGGTCAGGCCGAGCACCTCCGCGCAGAACCGCATGCCGGTGCGCGTGACGTGCCCCTCCTCCGACTGCACCAGGTGCAGCAGGGGCAGCAGCGCGGACCGTGAGTCCGGGTAGCGGGCGATGATCTCCCGCGCGTCGGCCTCCAGCCGGGTCCGGACGTCGTCCGGGTAGTCGGGCGCGGGCAGTTCGGGCATGCCCAGGCTGACGCCCCGCTCCGAGGAACTGGTGGTCACCGGTCGACGCCTCCCATCACGGGGTCGATGGACGCCACGGCGACGATCACGTCGGCGACCTGGCCGCCCTCGCACATCGCCGCCATGGCCTGCAGGTTGGTGAAGGACGGGTCGCGGAAGTGGACCCGGTAGGGGCGGGTGCCGCCGTCGGACACGGCGTGCACGCCGAGTTCGCCCTTGGGCGACTCGACCGCCGCGTAGGCCTGTCCCGGCGGGACACGGAAGCCCTCGGTGACCAGCTTGAAGTGGTGGATCAGGGCCTCCATGGAGGTGCCCATGATCTTCTTGATGTGGTCGAGGGAGTTGCCGAGGCCGTCGGGTCCCAGGGCGAGCTGGGCGGGCCAGGCGATCTTCTTGTCGGCGACCATGACCGGGCCGGGCTGGAGCCGGTCCAGGCACTGCTCGACGATCCCGAGCGACTGGCGCATCTCCTCCAGGCGGATCAGGAAGCGGCCGTAGGCGTCGCAGCTGTCGGCGGTCGGGACGTCGAAGTCGTACGTCTCGTAGTCGCAGTACGGCTGGGTCTTGCGCAGGTCGTGCGGCAGGCCGGTGGCGCGCAGGATGGGGCCGGTGGCGCCGAGGGCCATGCAGCCGGCCAGGTCGAGGTAGCCGATGTCCTGCATACGGGCCTTGAAGACGGGGTTCCCGGTGGCGAGCTTGTCGTACTCCGGGAGGTTCTTCTTCATCTTCTTCACGAACTCGCGGATCTGGTCCACCGCGCCGGGCGGCAGGTCCTGCGCGAGTCCGCCGGGCCGGATGTACGCGTGGTTCATCCGCAGGCCCGTGATCAGTTCGTAGAGGTCGAGAATCATTTCACGATCGCGGAAGCCGTAGATCATGATCGTGGTGGCGCCCAGCTCCATGCCGCCGGTGGCGATGCAGACCAGGTGGGACGACAGCCGGTTCAGCTCCATCAGGAGCACCCGGATGATCTTGGCCCGCTCGGTGATCTGGTCGTCGATGCCGAGGAGCCTCTCGACGGCGAGGCAGTAGGCGGTCTCGTTGAAGAAGGACGTCAGGTAGTCCATGCGCGTCACGAAGGTGGTGCCCTGCGTCCACGTGCGGAACTCGAGGTTCTTCTCGATGCCGGTGTGCAGGTATCCGATGCCGCAGCGGGCCTCGGTGACGGTCTCGCCCTCGATCTCCAGGATCAGGCGGAGCACCCCGTGCGTGGACGGGTGCTGCGGGCCCATGTTGACGACGATGCGCTCGTCGTCGGCGCGGGCCGCGGACTGGACGACCTCGTCCCAGTCGCCGCCGGTGACGGTGTAGACGGTGCCCTCCGTCGTCTCCCGGGCGGAACTCTGCGCCCCGGGGGCACCCGTCGGGGAGTGGGGGTCGGGCGAGGGGCGGGCGGATGCCATCGAGGAGGTGGTCCCGGAGGGACTCGTTGAGGGGTGGTGGCCGGGCGACGGGTTGGGAGTGCTCACGAGTACGACCTCCGCTGGTCCGGAGCCGGGATCTGGGCGCCCTTGTACTCGACGGGGATGCCGCCGAGGGGGTAGTCCTTGCGCTGCGGATGGCCCTGCCAGTCGTCCGGCATCATGATCCGCGTCAGGGCCGGGTGACCGTCGAAGACGATCCCGAAGAAGTCGTAGGTCTCCCGCTCGTGCCAGTCGTTCGTCGGATAGACGGAGACCAGCGACGGGATGTGCGGCTCGCTGTCGGGGGCGCTGACTTCGAGGCGGACCAGCCGGTTGTGGGTGATCGAGCGCAGGTGGTACACGGCGTGCAGCTCGCGGCCCTTGTCGTGCGGGTAGTGGACGCCGCTGACGCCGGTGCACAGCTCGAAGCGCAGGGCAGGGTCGTCGCGCAGGGTACGGGCGACGCGGACCAGGTGCTCGCGTTCGACGTGGAAGGTGAGTTCGCCGCGGTCGACGACCGTCTTCTCGATCGCGTTGCCGGGCAGCAGGCCCTGTTCCTCCAGGGCGCCCTCGAGCTCGTCGGCGACCTCGTCGAACCAGCCGCCGTAGGGGCGGCTCGCCGGTCCCGGGAGCCGGACCGAGCGGACCAGGCCCCCGTAGCCGGAGGTGTCCCCGCCGTTGTTGGCGCCGAACATGCCGCGCTGGACGCGGATCTCCTCGCCTCCCCGGCCGCGCCGGCCGGGGAGGTTCTCGGCGGAGAGGTCCTTCTCGGGGTTCACCCCGTTCGCGGGCCCGTTCGCACCGTTCGTGCCGTCGCCGTGCGCGTCGCTCACCGCAGCAGCCCCTTCATCTCGATCGTGGGCAGGGCCTTGAGCGCCGCCTCCTCCGCCTCGCGGGCCGCCTCCCGAGCGTTCACGCCGAGCTTGGAGCTCTGGATCTTCTGATGGAGCTTGAGGATCGCGTCCATCAGCATCTCCGGGCGGGGCGGGCAGCCGGGCAGGTAGATGTCGACCGGGACGATGTGGTCGACGCCCTGGACGATCGCGTAGTTGTTGAACATGCCGCCCGAGGAGGCGCAGACGCCCATGGAGATCACCCATTTCGGGTTGGGCATCTGGTCGTAGACCTGGCGCAGGACGGGCGCCATCTTCTGGCTGACCCGGCCGGCGACGATCATCAGGTCCGCCTGGCGCGGCGAGCCGCGGAACACCTCCATGCCGAAGCGCGCCAGGTCGTAGCGGCCGGCCCCGGTGGTCATCATCTCGATGGCACAGCAGGCGAGGCCGAACGTGGCCGGGAAGACGGACGCCTTGCGCACCCAGCCCGCGGCCTGCTCGACGGTGGTCAGCAGGAAACCGCTCGGCAGCTTTTCTTCGAGTCCCATGTCGTTTACAAGCCCCTCAGTCCCATTCCAGGCCGCCGCGCCGCCATACGTACGCGTACGCGACGAAGACGGTGAGCACGAAGAGCAGCATCTCCACGAGCCCGAAGACACCCAGGGCGTCGAAGGTGACGGCCCAGGGGTAGAGGAAGACGATCTCGATGTCGAAGACGATGAAGAGCATCGCCGTCAGGTAGTACTTGATGGGGAAACGCCCGCCACCGGCCGGTGTGGGGGTCGGCTCGATGCCGCACTCGTAGGCCTCGAGCTTGGCGCGGTTGTACCGCTTCGGACCGATCAGCGTGGCCATGACCACGGAGAAGATCGCAAAGCCTGCCCCGAGGGCTCCCAGTACGAGGATGGGCGCATACGCGTTCACCGCTCCTCGCTCCTCTCAGTCGGCACTGACTGCTTGGGGTCCCCCTGGTCGAACGGAGCCAAGACCTTGGGGGAGGTCCGCCGGGCCAGCCCCCTCCTCCCCCGTCCCAGAGCCCCGCTGATCCCGCGAAGATCGGGAACATGTGAAGCAGGTCACAAGCCCAACTGACACGCATCTTATGCCTGCGGGTCTGTGATCTGCGACACGGGGTATTCCACGATCTTTGTGATCTCCACCACCTGACGAACGATCATGAAGTCGGATGAGCAGTGATCTTCGTACGCGAAGCACCCGAGCGGTCACCAGCGGTCACATTCGCTCTCGTCGTGCCTGGTCGGAGGGGGTGCGCTTTATCAGACCCCCGCAGCTCGGCGCAAAGTGGCGGACAGAGTCAACCCCTTGGTATGGGACCACTTTTCACACATCAGGGGGACCAGCGACCCGCGAAGTGGACACGCTCCCCCTTTCACAAGCCGGGGTCAGCGCCCGGATGCGCCCTCCCGGCCGCCTCCGGTCACCGCGGGCCGGCGGCCACGGAGGGCACCGAGGCGGGGCAGGGGCCGCGAAGGTTCGGGAGTAGGGAGGGCGAGGGCGGCAAAGAGAAGAAAGACGACGGGGGAGCGGACAGAGCCCGAAGAGGTCGTCGACGCCACCTGGCGAACCACGGGACTTCCATGCGCCCCATCGGCCACATGAGCTCACGGTGGCCACATCGGTCACATCCGCCTCGTTCGACACAAAAGATCACAGAGAGCCAGAAGGCCGCCCAAACCGCTGATTCTCCGTCAGGATCCCTGCGAGCCCGACGACTCGCCGGACCCGACGGCACACCACTCCTGTCCGACCGCACGCAGACGCCTTCCCCTGGCCGCCTTTGCGTGACATCCGTCACACTGATGAGAGCTGTCTGAGAACCGGGCTTGGCCAACGACCCCAACCAGTGGTAGGCGCGGGGCAATTCGGGCGTAACAGCGAAACACCATGATCAAAGGCATGATCATCGACGTCCGCAATGTCCGTTAAGGCGTCAATAAAGAACAACGGCACCGGGTTTCGCGCTGCCGATTGAGTAAATGTGGCGCACTCCACGTTCCTTGTAGATATGAAGGAGCCCCTGGTACCGGTTGTTCCCATGTCCCACACCGCTCACATACGCAGCCACCGGAAGCCCCGCCGTAACGCGTCGAAGATCGCGATGCGGGCCGGAGTTGCCAGTGGTGTTCTCAGCACCATGGCAGTCGCCGGCGCGTCGGCCTCGTCGGCGAGTGCCGCCGAGCCGGTGACGCAGACCATCGAAATGCCCGTCCTGACGACCGACCTGGCCGCTCAGGTCGCCGAGTCGGCGGACGCCACCCAGCAGACCGCCGCCAACTACGAGCTGCGGGCCGAGCGCGACGCGGCCGCCGCGCAGGCCGCGAAGCAGGCCAAGGCGGACCTCGCCGAGGCGAAGAAGAAGGCCGAGGCGAAGCGGAAGGCCGCCGAGGCCGCCGCCCGCAAGGCCGCCGCCGAGCGCGCCTCGCGCAGCACCGAGCGGACCACGCTGGCCGCCGCGGTGAGCGCCTCCTCCGGCTCCACCACCACCTCCGCGGCGACCGGCTCGGCCGCCTCGATCGTCAGCTTCGTCAAGGCGCAGGTCGGCAAGGCCTATGTCTCCGGCGCCACCGGCCCGTCCGCCTACGACTGCTCGGGCCTGGTGCAGACCGCGTTCAAGCAGATCGGCGTCAACCTGCCGCGCGTGTCGCAGGACCAGTCGACGGCCGGCACCCAGGTGTCGCTGTCCAACCTGCAGCCGGGCGACATCCTCTACTGGGGCGGCGCGGGCAGCGCCTACCACGTCGCGGTGTACGTGGGTGACGGCATGTTCGTCGGCGCGCAGAACTCCTCCACCGGTGTCGTGGAGAGGCCGCTGTCGTACGACCCGCCCACCGGCGCGGTGCGGGTGCTCTGAGGACGTCCACGCGTCAGCCGTACGGGGTGAGGGGCCGCAGTCGCTCGGGGACTGCGGCCCCTCCGGCATGCCCAGGGGCCGCGGCTCCTCCTCCTCGCCCCGGAGCGGGGACCGCCGAGGTGCGCCCGGCAGGATCCACGGGCGCGGGCTGATCCGGCCCGCGGGTGCCGCGCTGGTGGTCGTACGGATCGGCCGCACCGGCGACGCGCGCGTTCTCCACGGCCGACCGGGCGGTGTCCCCGGCGAGGCTCACGTCGCCGTAGGACCGGACATGGGAGCAGAAGGCGCGGGCGCCGGCGGCGGGCCTGCGGAACGGTGAAGGGGCGCCCGGCAGGCGGGCGCCCCTTCGCACGTCCCGGCGGGCCCGCCGATCACGCCTTCGCGTCCCGGCGGGCCCGCTCGCTCACGCCTTCGGCGCCACCCTGCTCAGTCCGTTGATGATGCGGTCCATCGCGTCACCGCCGGTCGGGTCGGTGAGGTTCGCGAGGAGCTTGAGGGTGAACTTCATCAGCAGCGGGTGGGTCAGACCGCGCTGGGCGGCGATCTGCATGACCTTCGGGTTGCCGATGAGCTTCACGAAGGCGCGGCCCAGCGTGTAGTAGCCGCCGTAGGTGTCCTTCAGGACCCGCGGGTAGCGCTGCAGGGCGAGTTCGCGCTGGCCCGGCGTCGAACGGGCATGCGCCTGGACGATGACGTCCGCGGCGATCTGGCCGGACTCCATGGCGTAGGCGATGCCCTCGCCGTTGAAGGGGTTCACCAGGCCGCCCGCGTCGCCGACGAGCAGCAGGCCCTTCGTGTAGTGCGGCTGGCGGTTGAAGGCCATGGGCAGCGCGGCGCCGCGGATCGGGCCGGTCATGTTCTCCGGGGTGTAGCCCCAGTCCTCCGGCATCGACGCGCACCAGGCCTTCAGGACCTCGCGCCAGTCCAACTCCTTGAAGGAGTCGGAGGTGTTGAGCACGCCGAGGCCGACGTTGGAGGTGCCGTCGCCCATGCCGAAGATCCAGCCGTAGCCGGGCAGCAGCCGGTCCTGCGGGCCGCGCCGGTCCCACAACTCCAGCCAGGACTCCAGGTAGTCGTCGTCGTGCCGCGGGCTGGTGAAGTACGTCCGCACGGCGACGCCCATCGGGCGGTCCTCCCGGCGGTGCAGGCCCATCGCCAGCGAGAGCCGGGTGGAGTTGCCGTCGGCGGCGACGACGAGCGGCGCATGGAAGGCGACCTCCCGCTTCTCCTCGCCGAGCCGGGCGGTGACACCGGTGATGCGGCCGGTGCGGTCGTCGACGATCGGGCCGGAGACGTTGCAGCGCTCGTACAGGCGCGCGCCGGCCTTCTGCGCCTGCCGGGCGAGCTGCTCGTCGAAGTCGTCGCGCTTGCGCACGAGTCCGTAGTCGGGGAAGGAGGCCAGATCCGGCCAGTCCAGCTGCAGGCGGACGCCGCCGCCGATGATGCGCAGCCCCTTGTTGCGCAGCCAGCCGGCCTCCTCCGAGACGTCGATGCCCATGGCCACGAGCTGCTTGACGGCGCGCGGGGTGAGTCCGTCCCCGCAGACCTTTTCCCGCGGGAACTCGGTCTTCTCCAGCAGGAGTACGTCGAGTCCGGCCCGGGCCAGGTGGTACGCGGTGGTGGAGCCGGCTGGCCCCGCGCCCACGACGATCACATCGGCGCTGTTGTCGGAGAGGGGCTCGGTCACGGCGGGATCTCCCCAGGTTCGAAATCTGCGTGCCGACGGGCACTGGACATGGGCAGTCTATGCAGCACAATTGATCACCCGGCTGAAGGGCTGCCCCCGTGAACCGAGCTCTCCCCGTCGTACGGCTCCGCGTCCCCACCGACGAGGACGCCGTCGCCTGGCACCGCACCTTCGACGACCCGGAGGTCATGGAGTTCCAGGGCGGCCGGTCCGCGGAACTGTCCGTCTACGAGGAGCTCACCGCCCGCCAGCGCCGGCACGACGCCGAGCGCGGCTTCTGCCT
Organism: Streptomyces sp. NPDC003697; assembly: GCF_053587115.1. Classification (NCBI taxonomy): domain Bacteria; kingdom Bacillati; phylum Actinomycetota; class Actinomycetes; order Kitasatosporales; family Streptomycetaceae; genus Streptomyces; species Streptomyces sp. NPDC003697. The sequence continues at coordinate 81,850 of NZ_JBSFNN010000005.1, read as the reverse complement.
GTGGACGGTGCTCGACGAGGCGGACCGGGTCATCGGGTTCACCGGCGCCCAGCCGTGGCCGCACGAGTGGGGTCCCCGGGGCGAGACGGAGATCGGCTGGCGGCTCGGCCGGTCGTACTGGGGCCGGGGCTACGTCACCGCGGCCGCGCACATGACGCTCGAACGGCTGCGGGCGGCGGGCGTACCGCACGTGGTGGCGATGGTCGACTCCCGCAACGCCAGGTCGATCGCCGTCACCGAGCGCCTGGGCATGCGACTCGCCGAGACGTTCGTGACGCCCACCTCGCAGCGGAAGGGGCACTGCTACCGGCTCGACCTGTGACGGCGGGTAGCCGACTGTCACAGAAAGACACAGAATGCTTCCGGCCCGTACGCGGCCGGAGTTACCCTGTCGGTACCGCTGGGGGGTGACGTCTGTGTACATGGCACCCAGGACTCCTGACGTCCGCGTGCCGCGTCTGGTCGGCCTGATGGCCGTGGACGCGCGCGAGACGGCCGCGGCGCGCGGCGTACTGCTGGCCGCGCCCGACCGGCCCGACTTCCCGCACACCGTCGTGGACCACGTCGTACGGCAGTACCCGCTGCCGGGCGCGGAGGTGCCGCGCGGTGCCGTGGTCACGGTCTGGTTCGACCACGGCGAGGGCGAGGGCGGCGGTGGCGCGGGTGTGCGCGAGCCGCGTGTACCGCGTCCGCCTCACGGCGGGATCCGCCGCGAGGCCGGCGAGCCGGACGATCCACTGGCCGTCGTCCGCTGAGCCGTCCCGGCCCCGAGGACGCCGGGGCCGGCCCGGAGGGCGGCCGCGAGGACCTCTTGGGCGCGTGGGACGGGGGTGCGCCGACTCAGCCGTGGGCCGGGACGGCGGTGCACCGCACGGCCGGCAGGCGGTTGCGGGGGCGGCTCAGCTCTCCTTGAAGCCCCGGTGCAGGGCCACGATGCCGCCGGACAGGTTCCGCCAGGCCACCTTCGACCAGCCTGCCCCGCGCAGGCGCTCGGCCAGCGCCGGCTGGTCGGGCCAGGCGCGGATGGACTCCGCGAGGTAGACGTAGGCGTCGGGGTTGGACGACACCGTCCGCGCCACCGGCGGCAGCGCGCGCATCAGGTACTCGGTGTAGACGGTGCGGAACGGCGTCCATGTCGGGTGCGAGAACTCGCAGATGACCACCCGGCCGCCCGGCTTGGTCACCCGGTGCATCTCCCGCAGGGCCGTGTCCGTGGCCTGCACGTTGCGCAGCCCGAAGGAGATGGTGACGGCGTCGAAGGTGTCGTCCTTGAACGGCAGCCTGGTCGCGTCGCCCGCCGTGAAGGGCAGCCAGGCGTTGCGGCGCTTGCCGACCTGGAGCATGCCGAGCGAGAAGTCGCAGGGGACGACGTACGCGCCGGCGCGGGTGAAGGGCAGCGAGGAGGTGGCCGTTCCGGCGGCGAGGTCGAGGACCTTCTGCGCGGGCCGGGCGTCGACGGCCCTCGCGACCTCCTTGCGCCAGCGCCGGTCCTGCCCCAGGGACAGCACGTCGTTGGTCAGGTCGTACCGTTCCGCCACGCCGTCGAACATCGAGGCGACTTCGTGCGGCTGCTTCTCCAGGGATGCGCGGGTCACCGGCCCATTGTGTCAGGGGCGGACACGGCGGCGCGGACGGGGCGCACCGGAACGCCGGCCCGAGCCGCGACCGGCCGTTGCGGAACCCGGAAATCCGTCCCCCCGCCGAAGGGGCCCAGCACGCCCCCGACGCGCAAAGGGTCCGGACGGGAGCGCCGAACCCCCGTCCCGTGCAGCCTTTTGACCGAACCCGCCCCCTTGTCGCCCACGTACTGCCCGTGTGCCGGCTGTCCGGTCGCGGACCGGGCCCCGTGTGGGAGATTCCCACTCCGAAGGTCCCTCCCGTTCCCGGGTGCGGTCCTGGTCCCGGTCCGAGACGGGTCTCACGAAAGCGGGTGCGTGCGCGATGAGGGGTTTCCCGAAGCCGGCGGCCGGGCTCGTCTGCCTGATCGCCCTGGGCGTGACGGGGTGCTCCGCGAACTCCGGCGGCACCTCGGACGCGGCCCGCGCGCCGGGACGGGCCGGCCCCTCGGCGCCGTCCTCGCCGTCGCCGACGGCGTCGGGCACCGCCTACGCCCCCTACGTCAGCGCCATGACCGCGTCCGCCCACGACACCGCGGGCTCCCCTGCCACGTACAACCTCGCCTTCGTGATCGCGGGCGGCGGCTGCGCCCCGACGTGGGAAGGCACCCAGGCGATCGGCGACCCGGCGGTGAGGGCAAGGATCGCGCGGCTGAAGCAGGCGGGCGCCACCGTGCGGGTCTCCTTCGGCGGGGCCTCGGGCACGGAGCTCGCGGCGGCCTGCGGCAGCGTCGCCGAACTGGCGGAGGCTTACGGCGCGGCACTGGACGCGGCGGGCTCGGACCAGGCGGACTTCGACATCGAGGGCGAGGAGCTGACCGACGCCGCCTCAGTCGCCCTGCGCTCGCGGGCGATCGCCGCGCTGCAGCGGGAACGCCCCGGTCTCCAGGTCACCTTCACCCTCCCGGTGATGCCCTCCGGCCTGGCCCTGCTGGAGTCCGCGAACACCCACGCCGTCCGGGTCTCCACCGTGAACCTCATGACCATGAACTACGGCGAGTCCTACAACGGCGACATGGGCGAGTACGCGATCACCGCCGCCGGCGCCGCGCACACCCAACTGAAGCGGGTCTTCGGGCTGTCGGACGCGGACGCCTGGCGGGGCATGGCGCTCACCTCGATGATCGGCGTCAACGACGTCCCGGGCGAGACCTTCACGCCCGCCGACGCGGCCGAGGTGCGCTCCTTCGCCGAACGGAAGGACATCGCCTGGGTGTCGATGTGGTCCACGTTCCGGGACCAGCGGTGCGAGCGGGGCGATGCCGCGCGGGACGACGCGGCGACGGACTGCAGCGGCGTGGACCAGGCCGCGGGCGCCTTCGGCCAGGCGTTCGCGGGCTGAGCGCACGCGGCGCCGCCCGGCCGCTCCCGCCGGCCCGCGATGCCTGCCTCGCCCTTCCCCGCCGGGCCCGCGATGCCTGCCTCGCCGTTCCCGCCGGGTCCGCGACGCCCGGCGGGAGGCGCCGGGCGGGCCCGGCCCGACCGGGCTCAGCGCCGCCGGTGCACCAGGCGCCCCGCGCAGACGGTGGCCACGCAGGCGCCGGTGCCGTCCAGGACGGCCAGGTCGGCGCGCCCGCCCTCGACCACGGCCGCCGGGCGCGGACCCGGCAGGACGGCGACGTCGTTGCGTTCGGCCGCGGCCCGCAGCCCCGGCCCGCTCAGGTGCTCCGCAAGGACGGCCGTGGCACCGAGCTTCAGCACCGCGTGCACCCGCTCACGCGGACTGGGCGCGTCCGGCAGGGGTCCCTCGTGGACGCGGCCGGGCCCGAGGACGCCGGGCCAGCGCCGTACGCGGGCGTCCGGGAACCGCCGTTCCAGCTCGTCGAGGCTGCCCACGGCGGCCACCCGGGACCCCTCGACGGCGACGGCCCCGCCCGGCAGTTCGGCCGCGTCCCAGGCGCGCCGGACCGCCTCCGCCGTGTGGATCGTCAGCACGGGCCGGTCAGTTGGAGGTGAGGAGCTTCAGCTCCGGGTGCGCCGTCCCGCCGGTGATCGCCGTGGAGGAGATGTGCGACATCACGCGGTCGTCGACCGGGTCGTTCGCCGGGTCGTCGTGCACGACGAGGTGCTCGTACGTCGTGGAACGCTGCGCCGGGACCCGGCCCGCCGTGCGGATCAGGTCGATGATCTCCATGCGGTTGGAGCGGTGCCGGGCGCCGGCGGAGGAGACGACGTTCTCCTCGAGCATGATCGAGCCGAGGTCGTCGGCGCCGTAGTGCAGGGTCAGCTGGCCGACGTCCTTGCCGGTGGTCAGCCACGAGCCCTGGATGTGCGCCACGTTGTCGAGGAACAGCCGCGCGATGGCGATCATCCGCAGGTACTCGAAGAGGGTGGCCTGCGTGCGGCCCTTCAGGTGGTTGTTCTCCGGCTGGTAGGTGTAGGGGATGAAGGCGCGGAAGCCGCCCGTGCGGTCCTGCACGTCCCGGATCATCCGCAGGTGCTCGATGCGCTCGGCGTTGGTCTCGCCGGTGCCCATCAGCATGGTGGAGGTGGACTCCACGCCCAGCCGGTGCGCGGTCTCCATGATCTCCAGCCAGCGCTCGCCGGACTCCTTCAGCGGGGCGATGGCCTTGCGCGGCCGCTCGGGCAGCAGTTCGGCGCCGGCGCCGGCGAAGGAGTCGAGGCCGGCCTCGTGGATCCGGGTGATGGCCTCCTCCACGCTCACGCCGGAGATCCGCGCCATGTGCTCGACCTCGGACGCCCCCAGGCTGTGGATGACCAGCTCCGGGAACGCCTCCTTGATCGCGCGGAAGTGCTTCTCGTAGTACTCGACGCCGTAGTCGGGGTGGTGGCCGCCCTGGAACATGATCTGCGTCCCGCCGAGCTCGACGGTCTCGGCGCAGCGGCGCAGGATGTCGTCCAGGTCGCGCGTCCAGCCCTTCTCCGTGTCCTTCGGGGCCGCGTAGAAGGCGCAGAACCTGCACGCCGTGACGCACACGTTCGTGTAGTTGATGTTGCGCTCGATGATGTACGTGGCGATGTGCTCGGTGCCCGCGTACCGGCGGCGGCGCACCGCGTCGGCGGCGGCGCCCAGGGCGTGCAGCGGGGCGTCCCGGTACAGGCCGAGCGCCTCCTCCGGGGTGATCCGCCCGCCCGCGGCGGCACGGTCGAGGACGGACTGGAGGTCGGCCTTCTCGGTCACCGGCGTCCCTTTCGTCAAGGGTTGTGGACGGACCGAACCAGCCTACGCCAGCGGCTCGGAGGGGCAGACGCCAGGCCGCGCGAGCCGCTCGGCGAAGCGTGCCCCGGGCAGCCCCTCCACCGTGGTCCGTGGTGCGCTCAGGGCTGGAGCAGGTCCACCTTCACGTCCGCCGGGAAGCCGGTCGTCGGTCCGACCCGTCGGGCGAACTCGGCGACGGCCCGCAACTGCGGCTCGCCGAACCGGAAGTCGAGGGTGGTGAAGTACCGTTCCAGCACCTGCTCGTCGAAGGCCTCCCAACGGGCCGCCTGCTCGGCGACCTTGGAGACCTCCTCCAGGGAGAGGTTGCGGGAGGCCAGGAACGCCTCGTGCACGGTGCGGGTGATGGCCGGCTCCCGCTCGAGGTAGTCGCGGCGCGCCGCCCAGACCGCGAAGACGAACGGCAGCCCCGTCCACTCCTTCCACAGCTCACCCAGGTCGTGGACCTCCAGGCCGTAGCGCGGCCCGTCGAGCAGGTTCGCGCGCAGGGCGGCGTCGCCGATGAGCACCGCGGCCTCCGCCTCCTGCATCATCAGGCTCAGGTCGGGCGGGCAGGTGTAGTAGTCGGGCGCCACGCCGTACCGCTCGGCCAGCAGCAGCTGGGCCAGGCGCACGGACGTGCGGGAGGTCGACCCGAGGGCGACGCGGGCGCCGTCCAGCCGGTCGAGCGGCACCTGCGAGACGATCACACAGGACATGACCGGCCCGTCGCAGCCGACGGCGATGTCGGGGAAGGCGACCAGCTCGTCCGTGTGCTTGAGGAACTCGACGAGGGTGATCGGCCCGATGTCGAGATCTCCCTGCACCAGCTTCTCGCTGAGCTTCTCCGGGGTGTCCTTCGTGAGCTCGAAGTCGAGGAGCGTGCCGGTTCTCGCGAGCCCCCAGTACAGGGGCAGGCAGTTCAGGAACTGGATGTGGCCGACGCGCGGCCGGATGCGAGAATTGTCCACGGCGTGAGGCTAGACCCTGCCCAACGTGCCCCCGTCTCCGCCCCCTCGGGCCCCTGCCCCACGCACCGGCCCCGCACCCGGCCACCGAGCGCCACCCCCTGGCCGACGGTTTCAAACATCCGAGTGACGTGATCTTGACCTCTCTTGCTTTTGGCTGCGCTCATGCTAGGCTCGCCGCAAGTTGCAGTTTTGGTTTCCCTTGCAGTACAGAGCCTGCGGAGCATGTAACCGCGGGCTCTGGTCGTTTTCAGACGTATGCAGTTGTGCGGCGATATCGTTTTCACACTTGCAGGGCTCTGGAGCAGGGCGACCCTTTGAGCCCAAGGAGGGCTTATGGCTACCGGAACCGTGAAGTGGTTCAACGCCGAAAAGGGCTTTGGTTTCATCGCCCAGGAAGGCGGCGGCCCCGACGTCTTCGTTCACTACTCCGCGATCAACGCCAGCGGTTTCCGCTCTCTCGAAGAGAACCAGCAGGTGTCCTTCGACGTCACCCAGGGCCCCAAGGGCCCGCAGGCGGAGAACGTCACCCCGGTCTGAGCGTTCGCGCGCAGTAACCGAATCTGATTGCAGTACCCAAGGAGCCCCGCGCCTTCCGGCGGCGGGGCTCCTGCCTTTCCCGGTGCCGCCCGGTGCCTTTCCACCGCCCGCCGACTTCGCGCCGGCTCACCCGATCGCGCCGCCTCACCCGATCGCGCCGCCTTCCGGTGAATTCCCGGCCGATCCTCCCCGGGCGGCGCCTCCGCGCGCCCGGTGACCGATGGGGCCGAACGGGGGACGCGGCGTCCCGAACGGCCCAAGTGGCGGGAACAGTCCCCCCGGCGCACCGCGTGCGGCCCCGTTGTCGGTGATCGCCGATAAGGTCCGCGACCATGAACGACACCGTGACCGACGGCGACGACTTCCTGACCCGGACCCGGCTGTTCTACGACACCGTGGCCGAGGACTACGACGACCACTTCGGTGACCATCTGGCCGCGCGGCCACTGGACCGGGCGCTGCTGACGGCGTTCGCGGAACTCGTCGCACGCGGGGCGCCCGACGGTCCGGTGGCCGACCTCGGCTGCGGCCCCGGGCGGATCACGGCCCACCTGGACGGGCTCGGCCTGCCCGTCTTCGGCGTCGACCTGTCGGAGCGGATGGTGGAGCTGGCCCGCCGGCTGCACCCCGGCATCCGCTTCCAGCAGGGCGCGATGCCCATGCTGGACATGCCGGACGGCGCTCTGGCGGGCGCGGTCGCCTGGTACTCGGTCATCCACACGCCCCTGGAGCGGCTGCCCGGTCTCTTCGCGGAGCTCTTCCGCGTCCTGGCCCCCGGCGGCCACCTCCTCGTCGCCTTCCAGGCCGGTGACGCCCCCCTCCACCTGGACCGCCCGTTCGGCCACCCGGTGTCCCTGGACTTCCACCGCCGCCGCCCGGACGAGATGGCCGGGCTGCTCGAAGCGGCCGGATTCGGCCTGCTGTCGCGGACGGTCCGCGAGCGGGACCCGGCGGCCGGGGAGTCGGCCCCGCAGGCGTTCCTGACCGCCCGCAGGCCCCCGGCCGCCGCCCCCACCCCGCCGGCATGACCCGGCTCACCGGGGCAGGCCTTCCTACCAGGTCACCGGCAGCTCCAGCGGGAACCGGCGGATCGTCTCCGTGTCCCACCGCACCTCCTCCGGCGGAACCGCGAGCCGCAGCCCGGGGAACCGCTCCAGGAGCCGCCCGACGGCCACTTCGAGCTCCGCCATGGCCAGGGCGACCGCGATGCACCGGTGTCCGCCCCAGCCGAACGTCATGTGCGGGCGGTTGGGCCGGCCGGGGTCGATGACGTGCGGGTCCGGGTAGCGCTCCGGATCACGGTTGGCCGTGAGGTAGGAGACGTGGACGAAGTCGCCCGCCCGGATCCGCACACCGTCCAGCTCCAGGTCCTCCAACGCCACCCGGGGGATGCCGACGCCCTTGCGGAACGGGATGTAGCGGAGCATCTCGTGCAGGACGTCGGTCAGGGTCCCGGGCCGGCTCCTGAGGTGGTCCGCCAACTCGGGGCGCGTCAGGAGCAGATACACGATGTCGCTGATCTCGCAGGTGGCCGTGTCCTGGCCGCTGAGGGCCAGCGTCAGCGCCATGACGGCCAGTTCCCTGTCGTCGAGCTGGTCCTCGCCGTCCCGCGCCGCGGCCATCGCGCTGATCAGGTCCTCGCCGGGTGAGTCGCGGCGCTGTCCGACGAGTTTGGCGAAGTAGGCCGTCAGGTCGGCCTTGGCGTTCGCGGCGGCCTCCTTGCTGTCCGGGCCGACGACGAGCAACTGGTGCACGGACTCCTGCATCCGGGGCCACTCCTCCCGCTCGATGCCGAGGAGGTCCAGGATCGTGTGCTGGGGAAGCGGGTTGGACAGGTGCTGGACCAGGTCCGCCGGCGGGCCCGCCTGCTCCATCCCGTCCAGCAAGGAGTCCGCGAGCCGGACGATCCGGTGCCGCATGCGGTCGGCCTGCTGCTGGGTGAAGGCCTGTGAGGCCAGGTGGCGGACACGGCTGCTGTGCGGTGGGTCCATCACGTTGATCGACTCGGGCGAGACGATCGGCTCCGGTGTCATCCGCGGGTAGTCCCGGCCGATGATGCCCGCCCGGCTCAGCCGCTGGTCGGTGGTCACGCGCTTGACCGAGTCGAAGCCGGTGACCAGCCAGGCGTCGGCCGCCCCGTAGGGAAGCCGGATCCGGCTGACGGAGCCGCGGTCCATCAGGTCCGCGAGCGCGGGATCAAAGTCCAGGGCCTCGCTGTGGTCGAACGGGCAGGTGAGTGTCTCCCTGTCACCGGTCATCAGCCTGCTCCTCCCAGGATGGGTACGACGTTGGTGGTCTCCACCGCGCCCCGCAGGCGCCGGGCGATCTTCACGGCGTCACCGACGGCCCACAGGTGGACGAAGAACAGGCGTGGTTCGTCGGTCAGGTTGTGGTGGTGCAGTTCGACGAGTTCGATCCCGCCGCGCCGCAGGGCCCGCAGCGCGGGCTGGGTCTCCGACGCGATCAGCACCAGGTCGCCGCTGACCGCAGCCCGGCCGGCGCCGAGCGGCTGGAAGTTCAGCGCCGTGGTGGAGCCCAGCCCCGGCGGCAGGGCCAGCCGGCCGTCGACGATCGTCTCCCGGCGCACGAAGGTGACCTTGTGGACGTCCTCGTCGGCGGTGCCCCGGGCACCCAGCGCGGCGTCGATCGCCGCCGTGTCCAGGTCGGTGCGGAACGCGCGAGCGGGGGGCCCGGTCAGCGGGGTGCCGGTGCGCCCGAACGCCGCGCGCAGCCCGCGGGCGACGATGACCGGGTCGTGGCTGTGGGCGTGCAGGTGCACCCACCAGAGGTCCGGCTCGTGGTGAAGCAGGTGCTTGTGCAGCGCGGTCTGCTCGATCCCGTGCTCCTGCAGTGCGTCGACGAAGCGCTGCAGTTCGTGCTCGGTGACCACGGCGTCGCCCATCATGAGCGTGCTGTGGTCGGCGTAGCGCACGAAGGACACGTGCGTGCCCAGCGCGAGCGCGGGGTGGATCCGGACGCCGCGCGAGTGCACCGTGAGGTCGCGGCGCGGAAGGCCCGTGTGGTACATGAACCGCACCATGCCGCCCGGCGCGCCTAGGGCCCGGCCGACGTCGGTCCAGTCCGCCGGCCCGGTCCGCACCGGCGGGACGGGGGCGCGGCGGCGCGGTCCGGCCGGCACGGCGCGGGCGGTGCCGGCCGACGCCCCGGCGAGCACGGGTGCCAGGGCGGCCGTGGCCAGCACACGACGTCGCGACGCGGCCGGCGGGGAAGGGGGATCCTGCTGTTGGTCGTCAGCCATCTGATATGCCTCCTGGCGCGATGGAAGCACGGGACGGCACGCGCGCTCGTGATCTGCGCCGCAGGTGCCGCCAGGCGGACCAACGGAGTCTCCCTACCGCATGTACAGCTCCTCCACCTGCCGCGCGAAGTCCCGCATGATCACGCTGCGCCGGAGTTTCATCGACGGGGTCAGGTGGCCCGCCTCCTCCGTGAAGTCCACGGGCAGGACGGTGAAGCGGCGGATGGACTCGGGACGGGAGACCATCGTGTTGGCCTCGTCGATCGCGCGCTGCAGGACCGCCCTCAGCTCGGGGTCGTCCGCGACGAGCTCCGGCGGCACCGGGTGCTTGCCGTTCATCTGGCGCCAGTGGGTGAGGCCGTCGGGGTCGAGGGTGATCAGCGCGGAGATGTAGGGGCGGCCGTCGCCCAGGACCAGGCACTGCGAGATCAGGGGGTGGGAGCGCAGGTGGTCCTCCAGCGGGGCCGGCGCCACGTTCTTGCCGCCCGCGGTGATGATGATCTCCTTCTTGCGCCCGGTGATCGTCAGATAGCCCTGGTCGTCCAGCCGGCCGATGTCGCCCGTGGGGAACCAGCCGTCGTAGGTGGCCGGGAGCACCCCGCCGGCGTTCGGGTCCCAGTAGCCGCGGAAGACCTGCCCGCCGGCGAGCAGGACCTCGCCGTCCGCGGCGATGCGCACCCGTGTGCCGGGCAGCGGCCAGCCCACCGTGCCCAGGCGGGGCCTGGCCGGCGGGGTCACCGTCGCCGCGCCCGTGGTCTCCGTCAGGCCGTAGCCCTCGTAGATGTCGATGCCCGTGCCCGCGTAGAACGCGGCGAGGCTGCGGCCCAGCGGTGAGCCGCCGCAGATGACGTGGCGCAGGTGGCCGCCGAGCGCGTTGCGGATCCGGCGGTAGAGCAGCGGGTCGTACAGGGCGCGCGCCGCCTTCAGGGTGGCCCCCGGGCCCGGCCCCGTGCCCAGTTGGCGGGCTTCGAGCGCCTCGCCGTAGCGGCGGGCGACCCCGGCCGCGCGGTCGAAGGCCGCCGCCCGGCCGTTGCGCTCGGCCGCGGCGCGCGCGTTGTTGTAGATCTTCTCCAGCATGTACGGGATGGCCAGCAGGAATGTCGGCCGGAAGCTCGCCAGGTCCGCGAGCAGGTCCTCCGGCCGCAGGCTCGGCGCGTGGCCCAGCCGCACTCCCGCGCGGACGCACGCGACGGCCACCATGCGGCCGAAGACGTGCGAGAGGGGGAGGAAGAGCAGCGTGGCCGCCTCGTCCTTCGCGCGGGACCGGAAGACCGGGTGCAGGAGCTCGACCGCGTTGTCGACCTCGGCGAGGAAGTTGCCGTGCGTCAGGGCGCAGCCCTTCGGACGGCCGGTCGTGCCCGAGGTGTAGATCAGCGTGGCGAGGCTGTCGGGGCCGAGGACGCCCCGGCGCACGCTGACCTCCTGGTCGGGAAGCGTCTCGCCGATCTCCGCGAGGCGGTCGACGTGGCCCTGTTCGATCACCCAGACGTGACGCAGGTCCAGCAGGCGGTTGCGCTCGGGGTCCAGCGCCGCCGCCTGCGCGGTCGTCTCCGTCACCAGGAGCACGGCGCCGCAGTCCTGGAGGATCGTGCGGGTCTGGAAGACGGAGGAGGTCGGATAGACGGGGACGGTGACCAGGCCGGCGGCCCACGCGGCGAAGTCGAGGAGCGTCCACTCGTACATGGTGCGGGCCATCACGGCGATCCGGTCGCCCGGCATCAGGCCCTCGGAGATCAGGCCCTTGGCCACGGAGAGCACCTGGTGGGCGAACTGAGCCGCCGTCACGTCCGTCCAGCCGCCCTCCCCGTCCCGGCGGCTGAAGACCGGGCGGTCGGGCTCAGCGCCCGCGTTCTCGAACGGCAGGTCGGCGAGCGAGCCGTGCGTGACCGGCGGCACCAGCGCCGGCACGTACGCCTCCCGCACCTCGCCGTCCAGCCGCTGCGTCTGCGGCTGGACGAGCGCCGGCCGGACGTCGGGGTCGTAGTCGAGCTCCGCCGCGGACTCGGGCACGGAGGCCGACGAGGGCATGGACGAGTACGAGATGGGCATGGCAGCTCCTGAGGACCGCAGCTACGCGCTGCTCTGCTGCAAGGGATACGTGCCGGGCATGCCGGGACGTTCACCGGCGATCGCGCGCCTCGGGGTGTTACCGCCGGTCAGAACCGCGATGGTACGACGCGTCCGTGGGGAGGTCGTGCGGGTTCGGGGAGGGTACCGGGATGGTCCGGCGCCGGGCCTGTGCAGTCTTCGGACGCCGGCCGGCGCGGGACGGGGCGGGCAGCGGGGCGGATCGACGCCGGGCAACGGGCGGGACGGGCGCCGGCAGGGGCACGGGGCGGACGTCCGGGCGCACGACCGGGCGGGGCGAGCGCCCGGCCGGCGCGGCCGGGCGGGGTGGATTCCCGGGTGTCGGCGGTGCCGCCGGGCTGCCCTGCCGCCTCGTCAACCCTCAGGCCCGTTCGAGGATCGCCGTCACTCCCTGTCCGCCCGCCGCGCACACGGAGATCAGTCCGCGCCCCGGGCCCTCGCGCTCGGCCAGCAGCTTGGCCAGGGTCGCCACGATCCGGGCGCCGGTCGCGGCGAAGGGGTGGCCGGTCGCCAGCGAGGACCCCGCGACGTTCAGCCGGGCGCGGTCCACGGGGGCCAGACCCCGCTTCTCCCACGCCGCCAGCGTCGCCAGCACCTGGGAGGCGAACGCCTCGTGGACCTCGACGAGGTCGAATTCGTCCAGGCCCAGTCCGGCGCGCTCCAGCATGCGCGGAACGGCGTACGCCGGTGCCATCAGCAGCCCGTCCTCGCCGCCGGCCACGTCGCCGTGCACGAAGTCCACGGCCGCCGTCTCACACGCCGTCAGGTACGCGAGCGGCTGCAGACCGCGCTCGGCCGCCCACTCCTCGGACGCCAGCAGGACGGTCGCCGCGCCGTCCGTCAGGGGCGTCGAGTTGCCCGCCGTCATCGTCGGCTCGGGCCCGTCGAGGCCGAACACCGGCTTCAGCGCGGCCAGTTTCTCCACGGTCGACCCCGGACGCAGGTTCTGGTCGCGGGCCAGACCCCGGAACGGCACCACCAGGTCCTGGAAGAAGCCCCGTTCGTACGCCGCCGCGAGCCGCTGGTGGCTGGCGGCGGCCAGTTCGTCCTGCGCCTCGCGGGTGATGCCCCAGGCGCGGGCGGTGACGGCGGCGTGCTCGCCCATCGACAGCCCCGTGCGCGGCTCGGCGTTGCGCGGGATGTCGGGTACGAGGTGGGCCGGACGGACCTTCGCCAGCGCCCGCAGGCGGCCGCCGAGCGACCTGGCCCGCCGGGCGTCGAGCAGGATGCGGCGCAGGGCGTCGTTCACGCCCAGCGGCGCGTCGCTCGCGGTGTCCGCGCCACCGGCGACCGCGGACTCGGTCTGGCCGAGGGCGATCTTGTTGGCGGCGGTGACGACGGCCTGCAGGCCGGTGCCGCAGGCCTGCTGGATGTCGTAGGCGGGCGTGCGCGGGTCCAGTTCGGAGCCGAGCACCGTCTCGCGCGCGAGGTTGAAGTCGCGGCTGTGCTTGAGGACGGCGCCGGCGACGAACTCGCCCACCGCGCCCGGCTCCTGGAGGCCGTACCGCTCGACGAGTCCGTTCAGGGCCGCGGTGAGCATCTCCTGGTTGGACGCGGTCGCGTAGGGGCCGTCGGAGCGGGCGAACGGGACGCGCGCACCGCCGACGACCGCGACCCGGCGGGCCCGCGGGGGCTCAAGAGGACTCATCTCGACCTGCTCCTCACCCGTGACATAGGATTACCTCCGGTAACCTTACTCTAGAGTAACCATTGTGCACCCCAGGAGAGATGGGACATGGCCGACCGCTATCTCCGCTTCGCCGGCACCGCGCCCGGCCGCTTCCTGACCCGCCGTCTGGGGCTGCCGCAGCCCGCGCCGCTCAGGCGCTGGTCACCCGCGCACCCCCGCCTCGACGGCGGGCTGCTGCACCTGACGGCCGGCACGTCCGGCCTGGACCTCGCCTCCGTCCTGGCCCGCACGGGCCTCACCGCGAGCGATTCGGACGGCGCGGAAGCGACGGGCGGCGCGGGCACAACGGGCGGCGCGGGCACAACGGGCGGCGCGGGCACGACGGACGGCGCGGGCACGACGGACGGCGCGAAGGGCGCGGGCACGGCGGGCGGCGGGACCGCCGCCGTGGTCCTCGACGCCACCGGCGTCCGGGACGTCGCCGCACTCGCCGGGGTGCACGCCGCACTGCACCCCGTCGTGCGGTCCGTGGCGGCGAGCGGCCGCGTGGTCGTGCTGGGCGCCCCGCTCGACCCCGACGACCACCACCAGTCGGCGGCCCAGCAGGCCCTGGAGGGCTTCGTCCGCTCGCTCGGCAAGGAGATCGGACGGGGCAGGACCGTGAACCTCGTCCGGCTCACCGACGCCTCCGCCGCCGAGTCCACCCTCCGCTTCCTGCTCTCCCCCAGGTCCGCCTACGTCAGCGGGCAGGTCGTCCACGTCGGCGCCCACGAGGTCACCGCCCCCGGCGACTGGGACCGCCCGCTGGCCGGACGCACCGCCCTGGTCACCGGCGCCGCGCGCGGCATCGGGGAGGCGGTCGCCGAGACCCTGGCACGGGACGGCGCGCGGGTCGTCGTGCTGGACGTCCCGGCGGCCGAAGCGGACGCCCGCAAGGTCGCCGAGCGGCTCGGGGGCACCGCCCTCACCCTCGACATCACGGCCGCCGACGCGGGCGCGCGGATCGCCGCCGCCCTGCCGGACGGCCTCGACGTCCTCATCCACAACGCCGGCGTCACCCGGGACCGCCGGCTGGTCAACATGCCCGCCGAGCGCTGGAGTCCGGTGCTGGAGGTCAACCTGGCGAGCGTGCTGCGCACCACCGACGCACTGCTGGGCACGGGCACGCTGCGCCCCGGCGGCCGGATCGTGGCCACCGCGTCCATCGCCGGCATCGCGGGCAACGCCGGGCAGACCAACTACGGCGCGAGCAAGGCGGGCGTCGTCGGCCTGGTGCGCTCCCTCGCGCCGCGCGCGCTGGCCGAGCACGGGGTGACCGTCAACGCGGTCGCGCCGGGGTTCGTCGAGACCAGGATGACCGCCGCCGTCCCGCTGTTCATCCGCGAGGCGGGCCGCCGGATGAACTCCCTCGCCCAGGGCGGCCTGCCCGTCGACGTCGCCGAGACCACCGCCTGGCTCGCCCACCCGGCCTCCGGCGCGGTCAACGGGCAGGTCGTGCGCGTCTGCGGCCAGAGCCTGCTCGGGGCTTAGGAGCCTCTCGGTTGGATCACGCCGGGCTCGCGGGCCCTGGCACGCTCCCTGATCCGGCCCGATCCGAACGAAAGACCCTGGGCCCTGTCGTCGAACTCGCGTCGTCGCAGGGCAGACGGGAGTTCGGCGACAAGGCCCAGAGGCCGGGTCGCCCGCACCACTCCGGCGGCGCGGGGTCCGGCACGCACACCCGCCGCGTCGTCCTCGGCCGCCGACGCGTCGCGCCGGCGCCCTGCTCCGCCTCGCAGCCGCACGCACCAGTCCCCGCTCGGGCCGGCCGAAAGGCACCCGACAGCCGGCCTGATCCGAACGACAGGACCCAGCCATGACCGTGTCGAACGATTCCCCCACCGTCGTCCTGACCCGCTCGCCCGCCCTGGCGCCCCTCCTGGCCCGGGGCGCCCTGCGCTCCCCCTTCAAGCGGCCCCGACCCGACGCGCCCTTCCCGCGCACCCGGCTCGTCCTGCCCGCCGCCCGAGTGGACCTCGCGCGGCTGGCCGCGTACGAGCGGACCTGCGGTTTCGCGACCGGGGAGGAGACCCTGCCGATCACGTACCCGCACGTGCTGGGCTTCCCGGCGGCCATGCGCCTGATGAGCGGCGGCGACTTTCCACTGCCGCTGCTGGGCCTGGTCCACACGTCGATCGACATCACCCGCCACACACCCCTGGCCGCGGCGGGCGCCTACGAACTGGCCGTGCACGTCGCCGGACTGGCACCCCACCGGCGCGGCACCGAGGCGACCGTCGTGACGGAGGTACGGGACGGCGGGGAGGTCGTCTGGGAGTCGACGAGCACGTACCTCGCCCGCCACCGCACGGACGACTCCGCGCACGGCGCCGACGGGGAGGGCCGGGAGCGGAGGGACCGCCCGGAGAGCGACGGGCACCGGGGAGGCACAGACCGCCGGAACCCCGCGGAGCACCGGGACGGCGCGGACCGCCCGGGCCGCGAGGAGCACCGGGACAGTGGGGAGCCGCCGCTGCCCGCCGTCGCCGAGTGGCGGCTCGCCGGAGACGTCGGGCGGCGCTACGGTGCCGCGTCAGGGGACCGCAACCCGATCCACCTCTCCCCGCTCACCGCCCGCCTGTTCGGCTTCCCGCGGGCCGTCGCCCACGGCATGTGGACCGTGGCCCGCTGCCTGGCCGCGTACGGCACTCCGCCCGCCGCCCGGGTCCGCGCGGAGTTCAGGGCACCCGTCCTGCTTCCGGGCACGGTGACCTACGCGGCGGACGCCACCGGCCGCTTCGCCCTGCGCGACGGCAGGGGCGAACGCGTTCACCTGACCGGCGGGGTACGCCCACTGCGGGGCTGACCCGGACTCACGCCGGGTGGGCGCGCAACGGACACGTGCCTGGTGCGCGCGGAACGGTGCACGGCGGCACTGCGGCGCTCCGGCGGCACGGCGGCGCTCCGGCGGCACGTCCCGCACGTCGTGACGGCCCACTTCCCCGCCACCGCGGGCAGCGATCAGCCCTCCGCCCCGGACCCCGCCGGAGGGGTCCAGGGGCGGCCCTCCATGAGGTTGCCCAGGCCCGCCCAGGCGAAGTTCATCAGGGTCGCGGCCGCCTGACGGGCCGTGACGCCCGGCGTGGCGTTGGCCCAGGCGGCGAGGGACTCCGCGGCGCCGACGAGCGCCTCGGCGAGCCCGGCCGCGTCCCGCTCGGGCAGCTCCGCATCCCGGTGACCCTCCGAGCAGCGGGCACGCCCGTCCCCCGCGGCGACGGCGATCAGCCGGGTGACGAACGTGACGATCTCCTCGCGCATCGCGCCGACCTCGGCCGCGAAGGGCTCGCCGTGGGTGCGGGCCTGCAGGTGCAGGATCGTCCAGCCGTCCGGGTGCCGGGCGGTGTGCGCGAAGAACGCGCACAGTCCGTCCCAGAGCCGCCGGTCGGCGGGCAGTTCCGGACGCACCCCAGCGCGGACCGCCGCGGTGAGCGCGGCGGCCTCGCGCCGGATGCAGGCCGTGAAGAGGTCTTCCTTGCTGTTGAGGTAGAGGTAGACCAGCGGCTTGGACACGCCGGCCAGCTCGGCGATCTCGTCCATCGAAGCGGCCCGGTAGCCCCGCTGCCCGAAGGTCCGCACGGCTGCGTCCAGCATCTGCTGTTCGCGGACCGCACGCGGCATCCGCTTGGTCTTCACGGCACCCATGCGGATCAGCGTACGGTCCGCGGCGCGCTCCCTGAGGCCGCGCGGCCGTCACCGGCTGGCTGCCCGCCCCGGGCTCGCGGCGGCGCGGGGCGTCACCCGGCCTGTCGGGCCGGCGATCAGGCGGCGGCAGCCACTGCCCGGGGTTCGTCCGCGGTGATGGGCGCCGACTCGACGCTGTCGTACTTCTCGCGGTCGAGGATCTTCTCCCGCGACGCCACGATCAACGGGCTTACGACTTGCCCCGCGACGTTCGTCGCCGTGCGCATCATGTCCAGGATCGGGTCGATGGCCAGGAGCAGGCCGACGCCCTCCATGGGCAGGCCCAGGGTGGACAGGGTGAGGGTCAGCATGACCGTCGCGCCGGTGAGGCCGGCCGTGGCGGCGGAACCGACCACCGACACGAACGCGATCAGCAGGTAGTCGCCGACGCTCAGCTGGATGTCGAAGATCTGGGCGACGAAGATCGCGGCGATCGCCGGGTAGATGGCGGCGCAGCCGTCCATCTTGGTGGTCGCGCCGAACGGCACGGCGAACGACGCGTACTCCCGCGGGACGCCGAGGCGCTCGGTGACCTTCTGGGTCAGCGGCATGGTGCCGACGGAGGAGCGGGAGACGAACGCCAGCTGGATGGCGGGCCAGGCGCCCCGGAAGAAGCGCAGCGGGTTCAGCCTGGCGACGGTGGCGAGCAGCGTCGGGTAGACG
Organism: Streptomyces sp. NPDC003697; assembly: GCF_053587115.1. NCBI lineage: Bacteria > Bacillati > Actinomycetota > Actinomycetes > Kitasatosporales > Streptomycetaceae > Streptomyces > Streptomyces sp. NPDC003697. Next base: position 64,209 of record NZ_JBSFNN010000005.1, on the reverse strand, counting down.
CCGAACAGGACGATCAGGCAGCCGACGTAGATGTCGGCGGTGAAGGTCGCGTACTTGCCGATCAGGTTCCAGCCGTAGGTGGCGATGGCGTTGCCGATGAGGCCGACGGTACCCAGCGGGGCGAGGCGGATGACCCACCACAGCGCCTTCTGGAGGAGTTCGAGGACGGACTCGCTGAGGGTGAGGACGGGCTGGGCCTTCTCGCCGAGCTGGAGGGCGGCGATGCCGGCGACGGCGGCCATGAAGACGATCTGCAGGACGTTCAGTTCGGTGAACGGCGTGATGACGTCGGTGGGCACGATGCCGGTGAGGAAGTCGAGCCAGGAACCCGTGTGTTCGGGCTTCGCGCCGTCCTTCGGGGTCAGGCCGGTGCCGGCGCCGGGGTTGGTGACCAGGCCGATGGCGAGGCCGATGGTGACCGCGATCAGCGACGTGATCATGAACCAGAGGAGGGTCCGGGAGGCCAGGCGGGCCGCGTTGTTGACCTTCCGCAGGTTGGTGATCGAGACCAGGATGGCGAAGAAGACGAGCGGGGCGACGGCGAGCTTCAGCAGCCCGACGAAGGTGCCGCCGATCTTCTCCAGCGTGGTGACCAGCCAGGGCAGGTCCTGGCTGCGGGCCAGCCAGCCGAGCAGGACGCCCAGGACGAGACCGGCGAGTATCTGGGCCCAGAAGGGCACCTTGAAGGACTTCGTGTTCGTGGACACGGACATGCTCCGTTGGAAACGCGTGCGGGGGCTGAGGTGGACGACGGGGGGCGAACGTCAGGGACGACAGCTCGCGGACACGCACCGGCAGAGGTCCACATGCAGGCGCGCCACGAGCATCACGCTCCGGGGCGTGGGGGACGCGGCTGCCAGCTTCATGAGGGAGACCTTAACACCTGAGCTTTGAGAACCTCAAAGCCTTTCTTTGGCAGGCATGGACACGCCTTTTGCCCCCACAACAAAGAGCGCCCCGGTATCCGAGGATCTCGGATACCGGGGCGCCACACGCCTGTGATGCCTGGGACGCCTGCGCGGCGGCCCGTTACGAGGCCTGGCCCTGCACCCGCGTCTCGTCCGCGCCGTCCTCCTGGGAGCGGTTGGCCTCGATGTTGGCCTTCATCCGGTCCACTCGCCGGGCGACCTGCACCGACGCCCGGTCCCGCTCCTTGCGCAGCACGACGAAGCTGATCGGCGCGGACACGACCAGGGCGAGCAGCACGACCCACAGGCCGTTGGAGGCGCCGAGCCCGCGCGGGGCGAGGCCGGAGTGGACGAGGCCCCAGACGACCACGAGGCAGCCCGCGAAGATCCCGAGGCGCATCAGTGTGTAGCGGAGCATCTCAATCCACTCTTCCGGTCCATGGGGTTCCCCGGTCCGGGCGGCGCCGGGAACACCGGGGGAATGCGAAGGTCACCGTCCAGTGAAGCACGCCCGTCGACGGTGCCCGCAGGGGGGTGCCAAATGGGAGCAAACCCTCAGGTCAGCGGCAGCAGCATGATCACGTCGTCCCGGTCGTCGCCCGGGGCGACCCGGATCGCACCGGGCACGCGACCGACCTCCTTGTAGCCGCAGGAGCCGTAGAACCGCTCCAGACCGAGGCCCCCGCGGCAGGTGAGCCGTATCGCCTCTATGCCGTCGAAGCCGCGGGCCGCGTCCGCCGCGGCGGCCAGCAGGTCGCGGCCGTGCCCCTTGCCCTGGTACCGCGGGTGCACCATCACCGTGTACAGCCACAGCCAGTGGGTCATCAGCCGGTGGCTGTTCAAGGTGAGGAAGGCCGCCGCGGCGACGCGCCCCTCCTCGTCACGGCCGACGAGCAACCGCGCGCGCCCCTCGGCCATCGCCGCGAAGTGGCGCACCAGTTCGGGGCGGACGGTGTCCCGCGCCACCGGCGGCACGAAGCCCACGGCCCCACCGGCGTTGGAGGCGTCGGTCCACAGGTCGAGCAGTCCGTCGCGCAGGGCGGGGTCCACGGCGGGGTCAAGCGTGAAGGTAAGGGGCATGAAGCCATCGTATCCATTACACGATCGGTCGTGTCCTCCTCTGCCGACGCCGGCACCGCCACCAGTCGCCACGATCTACGCGGCCCTGGTTCCCGACGGATCGTCGATGTCGACGGCCACGGTCACCCCGGACGTCGACGTGAAGGTCGCTTTCCGACCTGACACTTCGATGGTGGTGAACGGATCCACCTCCTCCAGGAAGACCGCCCACACGAGGCTCCGGTCGGAATGAACGCGGCCGAAGAATCCGTCCGAGCCGTAAGAGCCTTCCCCCGCCCACAGGACGTCGCCGTCGGCCAGTTCATGGGTGCTCAATCCGTCGACCCGAGCGACGAGCTCCGGCTCTTCCGACAGCAGCTGACCGACGTCCATGGGCTTCTCGATGCGCAGTGCGGGCTCCGCCGGGGAGACCGACACCTCATACGCCCTGCCATCTGCGAAATACAGCCCGTCCACGGCAGGCAGTTCGTATTCCTGCCAGAGTCGCTCGATCACCGTCATGATTTCTTGCACTTTCTTCTGCGGGGATTTCTCACGTGTTGGGGCCGTTCCGTCAAGCCAGTGGGAGGCACGCGCTCTCCGCGCTCGTTTCTGTTGCGCCTGTCGGTCATGCGTTGTTCGAACTTCTCCCGCCACGTCATGCCGGTCGTCGAGTCCGGGTGCGGGTCATCGGGATTGACTCTGACCACGGCGACAGGAGTACCGACCTCCCGGGCCGCGTCCAGGCGGCGGTTGTCGTACGTCACCAACTGCCCGTCCACCTCCATCACCCTCAGCGCCGTCCCCGGTCGGGTCCAGTCCCATTCGCCGTTGCGCATCTTCTCGACGTAGTCGTTCGGTGAGACCGTCCGCTGCGAGAAGTTGACGTCCGCGGGGTCGAGCCATTCCAGGTTCTCTTCCGCCGTAAGTCCCAGAGGGTCCAGCCACGTCTGCGCGTTGGGCACGTACGCCACCGGATTGGGGGCGGGCGCCAGGCCAAGCGGGTCCGGACTGATGAAGCGTGCTGTCTCGGGGTCGTAGTGGCGGAAATAGCTGGAGTGGAGACCTGTCTCCGGATCGGCGTACTGGCCCGGGTAGCGCAGCGGTGTGTAAGTGGTGGCGTCAGCGTTGACTGCCGTGGTGCCCCATGCGGAGGTCCGGGTGTGCCAGACGATGTCACCGTCTTCGCTCACCAGTTCGGTGGGTGTGCCGATCAGGTCGGTGACAATGGCGAAGAAGCGGGAGTCGCACTCCTCCTGGGAGACCGGCTTGCGCTCGTACTGCGCCAACGGGCGGTGCCCCTCGTATTCCCAGGTGAGCGTGACGCCGGAGCGGGTGTCCGTCTGCTCGGCGAGACGGGTCCCGTCCCAGGTGAAGCGCGCTTCCTCAGTGACGCTCGTTCCGTCCTCGCCCAGGCGGTACTTGGCGTTGCGTCGACCGAGGGGGTCGTACCGATAGCGCCAGACAGCGCCGTCGGGCGTCGTGCACGAGGTCAGACGTCCTTCGGCATCCCAGGTGTAGCGCCAGACGTCGGCCTTCCGGGACAACCGCTTCTTCGTACGTTCGATCAGTCGTCCGGCGGCGTCGTAGCGGTAGCTCGTGTTTCCTGCCCTCACCAGGCGTGTGCCGGAGTACCGGCGCTCCCCGCGAGCGTCCGGGTCACCGGCTCGGTCCGGCCACGCGGCGGATGTCTGGTTGCCGGCCCGGTCGTAGCCGTACTGCTCTCGTCCGGCGGGGCCGGTAGCGGCAAGCGGACGTCCGAGAGGGTCGAGCGTGTAGTGGGTCGTGTGGTTGCTGATCTGCTCGTGGACGGTGGTCAGGAAGCCGTCGCCGCGATAGCTGTAGGCACGCGACCGCAGTTCGCGGCCTGCGGTGGGGCCTGCCTGAGCGGTGAGCGTCAGTTGCTGCAGCCGTCCCGCGGGGTCCCAGGCCGAAGCCAGCCGGACGTGCTCACCGATGCGCCGTTCGTTCTCGCGGCCCAACCGGTCGTGGGTGAAGGCGATCGTGTGGGTTCCGTTGATGGTCAGCCCGCGGCGGTTACCCACCGGGTCCCACTCCAGGGAGGTGACGACGTTGTCCGGCGTGGTCCGTGAGATCCGCCGTCCGGCGGCGTCGTAGTCGAACCGCAGGATGTGGCCGTCGACGTTCTGCGTCAGCAGACGCCCCGCGTCGTCGTATCGCAGCTCCAACTGCCCGCCGGGACCGGTCGCGAAGGTGAGACGACCCGTTGGGTCGTAGCGGTACTGGAACCGGTCGACTCCTGCTGTCTTGCCCGCCAGACGACCGGCCTCGTCAAAGACGTAGCTGATCACGTCGCCGGAGGGAGTCGTGCGGGTGGCCGGCTGTCCGGCTGCGTCGTAGGCGTGCGCGGTGGTGCGTCCGTCGAAGTCGGTCTCCGACACCAGACGACCGGCTGCGTCATACACATAGGTCCAGTTCAGCCCCTGCGGATCAGTGACCTGGCTGAGGCGCAGCTCCGTATCGTGAGCGAAGCGATAGGTGACGCCGTCGGGGGTCGTACGCGCGGTCAGTAGGCTGAAGGGACCGTACTCGAGCGTCGTGGTGCCGTGGTTGGCGTCGGTGTGGCTGACGCAGTTCCCCTCACCGTCCCACGCCCACGACTCCATGCTGCCGTCGGGGCCGGTTCGGCTGAGGAGGTTGCCCTCCGGATCCCACACCTGCGAGGTCGTCGCTCCGAGCGGGTTCGTCAGGGTGACCGGGCGGCCGAAGGCGTCCCGGCGGCAACTGCTCCTCGCGCCCAGCGGGTCGCTGATCGCCGTCGGAAGTCCGGCAGGGTCGGTCTCCACCGTGGTGGTGGCGTTCAACGGGTCGGTGACGGTGGCGACTGCCCCCGTGGGGTGATAGGTGTACCGAATGACCCCTCCGTCCGGAGTGGTCACGGCGGTGCGATTCCCACGGTGGTCGAACTCCTGGCGGAAAACCCCACCATCCGGCCCTGTCAGTTCCACCGGCAGGTGCATCGCGTTGTAGCGGACGACTGTGCGGGATCCGTCCGGCCCGGTGACCTCGACCAAGTCACCGTGTTCGTCCCACTCCCGTCGCGTGGCGCGGCCGAGGGGGTCGGTGCGGGACAGCAGTCTGTCGAATCTGTCCCACTGTTGGAGTGTGGTGTGACCGAGCGGGTCGGTGACGGAAACCACCTGGCCGCGCCGGTTGGACCGGTAGGTGGTCGCATGGCCGACGGAGTCTGTGTACGTCGCGGTGGTGGTGCCGTCCTGGTCGGGCCCCGCGTACGTGATGCGGGAGTTGAGGAAACCGCTGCTGCCGTAGGTGGCCGTCACACGGTTCTGGCCGTCGTAGACGTAGGTGAAGGCCGTCTCGTTGGAGTCGCGCCAGCGTGTGATGCGGTGGGCCGTGTCATAGGTGAGGTGCAGGGGCGCGTCGACGGCGTTGCGGGTTTCGGTGAGGTCGCCGACGCCGTCGTAGCGGTAGGTGCGCAGGCGGACGGGGCCGTCGTCGGTGAGGAGATGCAGGGCGGACACACGGCCTTGCTCGGTGTCGGAGTCGATGCGGAGGCGGTAACCACCGCTGTGCGTGACCGCGGTGGGCGTGTCGTTCCCGGTGCGTTCGACAGTGATCGTGTTGCCGTGGCGATCCTCGACGCTCGACAGCCACCACAGCCCATCGCCGGTGAAAGAAGGCTCGAAGTGCCGGGTCAGACCGGTGTAGTGGTCCTGGACGGTCAGGACGTACGTCGTCCCGCAGGTGACGTAAGTGAGGGGGAGGGGGATGCCCTCGGCGGGTTCCACGCGGTCGCCGGGAAGGTCGGGACGGCGTGGGTAGACGAGGACGGAGCCGTCCTCGCGGTACCACCAGATGCCGCCCAGTTCGTGGTTCTCCTCCAGGCGTTCATCAAGGGTCGAGGCCCAGGACGGGCCGAAGAAGCGGCCCGCGTCGTAACCGGAGAGATGGGTACGGCGCAGGATCAGGGGCAGGATGCCCGGCAAGTCGGCATCGGTCTGGGCAAGGACCATCTGCCCGCTGGACATGTCGATCGGGTCACCGCACAGCGGCCTGTTGTTCAGCTCCCTGGCCTGCTGGGACAGTTTTGACGAGTCGATCTTCAGGCCGGTGTCCGGATTGCGGCCGGACGCGGGGGCGCCGTGGTGACCCGTCCCGCCTCCTGGCTTGCTGGATGCGACCCGCACGCTGTTGGCCCGTCGACCGGCGTCGATGTCGTTTCCCCTGTGCAGGCGGGAGGTGGCCTTCACGCGCTCCGGGACGGTCTCCGAAAGGTGCTTGACGACCTTGTTGACGGCTTTTTCCGAGCCCCTGAGAGCACCCTCCAGCATGGACTCGAAAGGCCGGGTGAAGGCATCCTTGCCCTTGGTGCGGCCGAAGTGGCCCTTGGCCCGCTCCAGCGGGTCGGTGACGGCGGTGTGCAGGTCGCTGCCGTGCCGGGCGACCTTCCCGGCGCCGGCTTCGAACTCCACATGGTCGATGTGCAGGTCGGCGCCGCCCCCGCCCCGGCTGCCCCCGGCGGAGGCGAGCAGCAGGCTCCCGCCGTCGGCCGAGGCCAGCTGCATGCCGCCGCCGTGGGCGTGCTTACCCGAGCCGCCGCCGTCGCCGCCTGCGTTCGGCTCCGGGGGCAGGGAGAACGCACCGTCGGCCAGATCGAGAACGGCGTCCTCGACCATCTTCTCCAACTTGGCGTTGACCGGCTCGGTCACCCGACTGATGAGCTCGTCCACGACCCGGTCCGCGGCCTCGTCGACAATGCGCTTCACCGCTTGCCGCATCGCAGTGATTTCGGCCGCGCCGAGCAGGGCGGACAGGCCCCCGGTGAAGGCAGCCAGGCCAAGGGAGATGCCCACCGAAGCAGCCATGGCGGCGAGTTCGACCTCGGCCTTGACCTTCATCCCGTAAATGATGTCCGCGACCACGTCGCACGCCTCCGCGAACAGCCGGGCCAGCTCTGGGATCTTGTCGAGGTGCCCTGCCTTCACGTGCGACCAGTGCTTCTCCATCGCGTCGACGGCCCAGCCCTGCGAGGAGGACAGAATTCGGGTCACCGCTTGGTGGGCGTCCCCGCTCTTGCCCTCGAAGTTCTCGGCGAACTCCCGCATGGACGTCGCCATCTCGCGGTAGTCGTCCTCGTCCACATTCGGAAAGTTGACGCCGATGCAGTCGAGTATCTCGTCCAGCCAACCCGGGATCGTGTAACCCATCCCCTGCGCCCCCGTCGTCGATCAGATTCCCTTGATCGTCATCGTGTTCGCATTTTAGATCGTGGCCCAGGTCGTTGCGGCTCATTTAAGCCGTGTATGCCGGGGCAGGGAGCGAGGCCTGTCACGCCATGAGGCGTGGGGATGGCTGTGGAGCTGCCGTTGTCCTGTCCGCCGGCCCTTTGGTCCCACCTCCTGGACGGAGTGGCCGGTGCGTGGCCGGACCCGTTGCTTGAGACGAAACTGCTCCGTGTCACGGGACGCGCTTCGATGATCACGCACTACCCCCGAGGGGCGTACCCCCGTCCGCGCCCGCCCCGGACACGGTCTGCCTGGCGTCCCGGTGCAGCGGGCAGCCGCGGCATCCGGCGGCGGCCTCGCGCAGCGCGGCCAGGTCCGCCCCGTCGGGGACGAAGGGGGCGGCGGTGCAGGCGTCCTCGGGCGCCGGCGGCGGTGGCCGTGCCGGGCGGGCACCCGTCCGGCACGGCCACCACCGCCGGTGTCAGACCCGCATCGGCTGCGGCGACTCGCGGCGCAGCGGGTCCGGGCCGTCGTACTCCCGGATGACCTCGTAGCGGGTGTTGCGCTCCACCGGGCGGAAGCCGGCGTCGCGGATCAGCTCCAGCAGGTCCTCACGGGTCAGCTTGTTCGGGGTGCCGAAGTTGTCCGCGTCGTGCGTGATCTTGTACTCGACGACCGAGCCGTCCATGTCGTCGGCGCCGTGCTGGAGGGCGAGTTGCGCCGTCTGCACGCCGTGCATCACCCAGAACACCTTGACGTGCGGGACGTTGTCGAACAGCAGGCGGGAGACCGCGAAGGTCTTCAGGGCCTCCGCGCCCGTCGCCATCTGCGTCCGCGCCTGGAGGCGGTTGCGGACCTTGCCGTCCTTCAGGTCGACGAAGTCGTGCTGGTAGCGCAGCGGGATGAAGACCTGGAAGCCGCCGGTCTCGTCCTGCAGTTCACGCAGCCTCAGCACGTGGTCGACGCGGTGGCGCGGCTCCTCGATGTGGCCGTACAGCATGGTGCACGGGGTCTTCAGCCCCTTCTCGTGCGCCAGGCGGTGGATGCGCGACCAGTCCTCCCAGTGGGTGCGGTGGTCGACGATGTGCTGCCGGACCTCCCAGTCGAAGATCTCCGCGCCGCCGCCGGTGAGGGACTCCAGGCCCGCGTCGATCAGTTCGTCGAGGATCTCGGAGGCGGACAGGCCGGAGATCGTCTCGAAGTGGTGGATCTCGGTGGCCGTGAACGCCTTCAGCGACACGTGCGGCAGGGCGGCCTTCAGCTCCCGCAGCGAGCGCGGGTAGTAGCGCCACGGCAGGTTGGGGTGCAGGCCGTTGACGATGTGCAGCTCGGTCAGGTTCTCCGACTCCATCGCCTTGGCGAGCTTGACCGCCTCCTCGATGCGCATCGTGTACGCGTCCTTCTCGCCCGGCTTGCGCTGGAAGGAGCAGTAGGCGCAGGAGGCGGTGCACACGTTCGTCATGTTGAGGTGACGGTTGACGTTGAAGTGCACGACATCGCCGTTCTTGCGGGTGCGCACCTCGTGCGCGAGGCCGCCGAGCCATGCCAGGTCGTCCGACTCGTACAGCGCGATGCCGTCCTCGCGGGTCAGCCGCTCGCCGGAGCGGACCTTCTCCTCCAGCTCGCGCTTGAGCCCGACGTCCATGCGGTTACCTCTTTCTGAGACAGACTCCGTAAACCGTACTCCCCGGCCCCGGGGGGCTCGGGCGCCCCCTCACCGCCGGGTGGCTACACCTCTTCGGGCAGCTCGCCCACCCGGTTCTCCCACTTCGTGGACAGCACGATCGTGGTCCGGGTCCGCGAGACGCCCTTGGTGCCCGACAGCCGCCGGATGATCCTCTCCAGGCCGTCCACGTCGGTGGCGCGCACCTTGAGCATGAAGGAGTCGTCGCCCGCGATGAACCAGCAGTCCTCGATCTCGGGGAGGTCCTTCAGCCGCTGCGCGACGTCCTCGTGGTCGGCGGCGTCGGACAGCGAGATGCCGATCAGGGCGATGACGCCGAGTCCGAGCGAGGCGGCGTTCACGGTGGCGCGGTAGCCGGTGATGACGCCGGCCGCCTCCAGCCGGTTGATGCGGTCGGTGACACTCGGTCCCGACAGGCCGACGAGGCGCCCCAGCTCCGCGTAGGAGGCCCGGCCGTTCTCCCTGAGGGCCTGGATGAGCTGCCTGTCCACCGCGTCCATGCGATCGAAGCCTTCCGGTGAGGAAATCCGAGGGATCTGCTGAGGTCCGAAGTTGCTGACGTACTCCGAAGGGATGGGTCCCGCTGGTCCTGCTGGTGCTCACGCGGGCCGGGCGCCGCCCAGTTCGCCGCCCCAGCGGCGGTAGAGCCGGTGCGGCACGCCGACGGAGTCCAGGACGCGGCCGGCGACGAAGTCCACCAGGTGCTGGATGTGCGTCGCCCCGGCGTAGAAGGCCGGCGAGGCGGGCACCACGGCGGCGCCCGCGTCGTCCAGCGTCACCAGGTGCCGCAGCGTCTGCCCGTTCAGCGGGGTCTCCCGCACCGCGACGGCGAGCGGCCGGCCCTCCTTGAGGGTCACGCTCGCCGCCCGCTGCAGCAGGTCCTTCGACAGGCCGAGCGCGACGCCCGCCACGCACGCCGTGGAGGCCGGCACGATCAGCATGCCCTTGGCCGGGTAGGACCCCGAGGACGGTCCGGCCGCCAGGTCCCCGGCGCTCCAGTGCCGCACGCCCGCGAGGTCCACGTCGAACGTGCCGGGCTTGCCGTCGGCGCCGAGCGACAGCCACTGCCGCAGGTCGTCCCGCCAGTGGGCGTCCCGGAAGGAGATGCCGGTCTCGTCGAGGAGGGTGAGCCGGGAGGCCCGGCTCACCACCAGGTCGGCGCTTTCCCCCGCGTCGAGGAGCGCGCGCAGCACCGCGGCCGCGTACGGCGTGCCGGACGCTCCCGACACCCCCACGATCCAAGGCGTGCGCTGCGTTTCTCCTGCGTTCACACCTTGAGCCTACCGGCGTCACGCTGCGTGCTCAGGACCGGCCGGACGCACGCGCGCCCACGGGCGGACGTCCGGCGGGGATCGCCGGGGTGTCCGGCCCCCGCGGGGGCGCCGCGTGTCCTCACACGGTCAGGCCGCGCACCAGCAGGTCCAGCAGCGCGCACACGAACAGGGCGATGCCGATGAAGCCGTTGACGCTGAAGAACGCCCGGTTCAGCCGGGACAGGTCGTGCGGGCGGACGATGGTGTGCTCGTAGACGAACGCGCCCGCGACGATCACCAGACCGAGCCAGAAGAAGGCGCCGGCGCCGGTGGCGACCGCGTACCAGACGAACAGGGCCGTGGTCACCAGGTGGCAGCCGCGGGCGCCCCGGATCGCCGCCGGGATGCCGAAGCGGGCCGGGACCGACCGCACGCCGATCCGCCGGTCGGTCTCGACGTCCTGGCAGGCGTAGATCAGGTCGAAGCCGCCGATCCACACGCCGACGGCCAGGCCCAGGATCACCGCTTCCCAGGACCAGGAGCCGGAGACGGCCAGCCAGCCGCCGACGGGTCCCATCGACTGGGCGAGCCCGAGGATGGCCTGCGGGAAGTTCGTGAACCGTTTGCCGTAGGGGTAGACCACCATCGGGACCACCGCGATCGGCGCCAGCGCCAGGCACAGCGGGTTCAGCAGCGCGGCCGCGCCCAGGAAGACGACGAGGGCGATCAGGGCGCCGGTCCACGCGTGCCGGACCGACATGGCCCCCGTCACCAGCTCGCGGTGGGCCGTGCGCGGATTGCGGGCGTCGATCTCCCGGTCGATGATCCGGTTGACCGCCATCGCGAACGTGCGCAGGCCGACCATGCAGACGGTGACCAGCAGCAGCCGCCCCCAGTGGATGTTGCCGTCGCGCTGGTACATCGCGGTCAGCGCGGCGATGTAGGCGAACGGCAGCGCGAAGACGGAGTGCTCGATCATCACGAGGCGGAGGAACGCCTTGGTGCGTCCCTGCTGCGGGAGCGCGGCGGATGCGGACGTCACAGCCCGTACTCCTTCCAGCGGCGGTCGACCTTCGCCGCCGTATCGGGGTCGGACAGCACCATCTCGGGCCAGCCGCCGTCCCTGGTGTAGCCCTCCTCGGGCAGCTTCCGGGTCGCGTCGATGCCCGCCTTGCCACCCCAGAACTGCTGGTAGGAGGCGTGGTCGAGATGGTCGACGGGCCCCTCGACGACTGTGAGGTCGCGGGAGTAGTCCGTGTTGCCGAGGGCCCGCCAGGCGACCTCGTGCAGATCGTGCACGTCGCAGTCGGCGTCGACGACCACGATCAGCTTGGTGAGGGACATCATGTGGGCCCCCCAGATCGCGTGCATCACCTTCTGCGCGTGCTTGGGGTACTTCTTGTCGATCGAGACGATCGCGCAGTTGTGGAAGCCGCCCGCCTCCGGCAGGTGGTAGTCCACGATGTCCGGCACGATGATCTTCAGCAGCGGCAGGAAGAAACGCTCCGTCGCACGGCCGAGCGGCCCGTCCTCCGTCGGGGGCCGGCCCACCACGATCGACTGCAGCAGCGGGCGTCTGCGCATCGTCACGCAGTCGATCGTCAGCGCCGGGAAGGGCTCCTGCGGGGTGTAGAAGCCGGTGTGGTCGCCGAACGGGCCCTCCGGGCGCATCTCGCCCGGCTCCAGCCAGCCCTCCAGCACGACTTCGGCGTTGGCCGGCACCTGCAGCGGGACGGTCTTGCAGTCGACCATCTCGATCCGCCTGCCCGCCACGAACCCGGCGAACAGGTACTCGTCGATGTCCCCCGGCAGCGGGGCGGTGGACGCGTACGTCACGGCGGGCGGGCAGCCGAAGGCGATGGCGACGGGCAGCCGCTCGCCGCGCCGCGCCGCCACCTGGTAGTGGTTCCGGCTGTCCTTGTGGATCTGCCAGTGCATGCCGATGGTGCGCTTGTCGTGGCGCTGCAGGCGGTACAGGCCGAGGTTGCGGACGCCGGTCTCGGGGTCCTTGGTGTGCGTGAGCCCCAGGTTGAAGAAGGAGCCGCCGTCCTTGGGCCAGGTGAACAGGGCCGGCAGCCGGTCGAGGTCGACGTCGTCGCCGTGCAGCACGACCTCGTGCACGGGCGCGCTGTCGGACCTCACCTTCTTCGGCGGCACGTGCGTCATCGCGCCGAGCTTGCCGAACGCCTCGCGCACGCCGACGAAGCCGTGCGGCAGTTCGGGCCTGAGCAGCCCGCCGATCCGGTCGGAGATCTCCGCGTAGGACTTCAGGCCCAGCGCCTTCAGCAGCCGCCGGTCGGTCCCGAACACGTTCATGGCGAGCGGCATGCTCGACCCGCGCACGTTCTCGAACAGCAGCGCCGGTCCGCCGGACTTCTGCACCCGGTCGACGATCTCACCGACCTCCAGACAGGGGTCGACCTCGGCCTTGATGCGCTTGAGGTCGCCCTCGCGCTCCAGCGCCCTGAGCAGGGAGCGAAGATCGTCGTAAGCCATGCGGTCCAGTATCGGACACCCGCTACTCTGTCCCGGTCACCGGGGCCCTGTCACGCCCCTCGCCGTCTTCTGGGGGATCGCACCACCATGCTCAGGTATCTGCCGTTCCTGCTGGTCCTGGCGCTGTGGATCTACGCGTTGATCGACTGTCTGAACACGCCCGAGGAGGAGGTCCGCGGGCTGCCCAAGGTGGTCTGGGTGATCGTCATCCTGCTCTTCGGCGAGGTGCTGGTGGGCCCGATCGCCTGGCTGGCGGCCGGCAAGGTGCGGCACGCCCCGGCGAACGGCTCCACGCCCTCCGAGTGGCACCGCAACCACCGCGTCCAGTACGTCGCCCCCGACGACAACCCCGAGTTCCTGAAGTCCTTGAAGGAGGACAACAAGAAGGACGAGGCGCTGCTCAAGGACTGGGAGGCCGACCTGCGCCGCCGCGAGGAGGAGCTGCGGCGCCGGGAACGCGGCGAGGACGGCACCGGCTGACACGCCGCCGCGACGGCCCGCCGTCCACGTGCCGGTCACGCCGCCGGCTCGGCCAGCAGCTCGATCAGACGCTGGAAGCGGGCGCGCCAGCGCGGCTCCGTCTCCCCCTCGCCCTGGAACTCGTGGCTGAAGCGGAGGACGCAGCCGTCCTCGCCGTCGCGCTCCAGGTGGAAGCGGAGGCGGCCGCCGCCCTCCAGGGTGTACTCGGCGACCCGGTCGACGTCCCACGCGGTGATGTGGCCGCTGCCGAGGCCCCGCAGGGCGACCGCGCCGCCGAGCCGGGGTTCGAGCGTGTCGGCCGCGGTGAACCAGCCCGCGAGCCCCTGCGGGGTGGACAGGGCCGGCCAGACCGTCTCCATGCGCCGCGGAAGCCGTACCAGCAGGTGCAGGATGTGCGTGTTCCCGTGGGTCTGGCTGGTGCCCTGTTCGACGGAACCGGTCATGACACCAGCGTGACCCGCGGGGCGGCCTTCCGCACGTGGTTGCGCGCCCGGCCGCGGCCGGGGTGACGGGGCGCCGTCCCGCCCCGTGCGTACGCCGCGGGACCGTGCCCGGTGAGCCGTCGCCCCGTACGCCGGAAGGCCGCGCCCGGCGTCACGGGCGCGGCCTTCCGGCGGAAGTCGCGTCAGATGCCCGCGTACGAGTGCTTGCCGCTGACGAAGATGTTCACGCCGTAGTAGTTGAACAGCCAGCAGCCGAACGCCACGAGCGCGATGTACGCCGCCTTGCGGCCCTTCCAGCCGGCCGTGGACCGGGCGTGCAGGTAGCAGGCGTAGGCGACCCAGGTGATGAACGCCCAGGTCTCCTTGGGGTCCCAGCCCCAGTAGCGGCCCCAGGCCGACTCCGCCCAGATGGCGCCCGCGATGATCGTGAACGTCCACAGCGGGAAGACGGCCGCGTTGATGCGGTAGGCGAACTTGTCCAGGGACGCCGAGGCGGGCAGCCGCTCCAGAACGGAGGTGGCGAACCGGCCGGGCGTCCCGCCGGAGGCCAGCTTGTTCTCGTAGGAGTCCTTGAAGAGGTACAGCAGGGTGGCGACCGCGCCGACGTAGAGCACCGCGCCGCAGAAGATCGCGGTGGAGACGTGGATGTACAGCCAGTACGAGCGCAGCGCCGGGACGAGCTGGTCGCTGGCCGCGTACAGGACGGTCACGGCGAGGCCGAGGTCCAGCAGCACCGTGGCGGTCAGGAACAGGCCGATCCACCGCACGTTCTTCCTCAGCGCGAGCAGCCCGAGGTAGACGCCGACCGCGACCGTGGAGAAGGTGATGTTGAACTCGTACATGTTGCCCCACGGCGCCCGCGCCACGGACGCCGCGCGGGCGATCACACCGGCGAGCTCCACGAGGAAGGCGAGCACGGTCAGGGACACGGCGATGCGGCCGTACAGGTCGCCCTTCTCGTCGCCGCCGTGCGCTCCGGGCCCGTCGGGCACGTCGCGCGAGCCGGGCGCGGACCGGACGACGACCTGCGGCCGCTCCAGGACCGCGGTGCCCCCGGCCCGCTTGACGGTGACGGCGGGCGCCCCGGTCCCGGCCGCGGCGCCGCTCCTCGTCAGCGCGGCCGCGGTGCGGGCGACCTTGCTGCGGCTGCCGAGGAGCCACTCGGCGATGTACGCGAAGAAGGCCAGGGTGTAGACGGCCATCGAGGAGTAGATCAGCGAGTTGCTGAGGTTCGCGAGGTGTTCGTTGGTCGCCGAGGCGAGCTCGGTTGCGGCGGCGAGAGTCACTTCTTCTCAGCCCCTTCGGCAGGTGCGGGGGTGTCGGCGCCCGGCCCCGGGTCGGGGTCGGCGTCGGTCTTGGTGGGTGCCTTGTCGTGCACGAGGGCGGCCAGGTCGCCCAGTTCCTCGGGGAGTCTCGCGGACTCGCTGCGCCCCAGACCCGCCATCTCGACCACGGTCGCGCCGTCGGCGTCCGCGACGGCGCGCACCCAGACGCGGCGGCGCTGGATGAACAGGGAGCCGGCCAGGCCGGCGATCGCGGCGAGCGCGCCGGCCAGCGCCCAGCCGGTGCCGGGCTGCTGCACGACCTGGAACCCGGCCCACTCCTTGATCTCCTTGTCGAAGGTGATCGAGCCGGCGCCGCCGGGCAGCTTCATGGTCTCGCCGGGCAGCAGACGGGCCTTGAGGATGTTCTTGTCGGCGTCCTTGAACTGCTTCAGGTTCCTGGTGTCCAGCTGGTACACGTTCTGCGGGACGCCCGAGTCGACCCCCAGGTCGCCGTGGTACCCCGTCAGCGCGAGGACGGGGAAGTCCAGCGCCGGGAACTGCGAGAACATGCTGCCCTTGCCGGCGCCGGCGAAGGTCGGCACGAAGAACGCGGCGAAGCCGAGCTGCTCCTCCTCCCCCCGCGCGTTGCGGTACCCGTCGAAGACCTTGATCGCGCCCTGCGAGGTCTCGTTGGCGTCGAGGGGCAGCAGGGGAACGGCCTGGTGCAGGACGACCTTCCCCCTGCCGTCGCGGACGGTGACGGTGGGAGCGTAGCCGTGGCTGACCAGGTAGACCTTGGCGTCGCCGATCTCCAGTGGCTCGTTGACCTTGACGGTGGCCTTCTTCTCCTTGCCGTAGGCGCCCTCGCTGTAGGTGAGGTCCGCCTGGAAGGTGCGCGCGGAGCCCTTGTTCGGCCCGCTGCGCTCGTAGGTCGCGGTGAACTTCCTCAGGTCGAAGCTGAACGGCACGAGCTGGTCGGCGTCGAAGAGGTTGCCGGACTTGAAGTCGTCGTAGGAGATCAGCGTGTTGGAGAAGCCGTCGCCCTCGACGACCAGCTTGTTGCCCTCGGTCTTGTACAGCTGGCCCCAGGCGAAGGCGACCAGCATCACGATCAGGGCGATGTGGAACAGCAGGTTGCCGGCCTCCCGCAGGTAGCCCTTCTCGGCGGCGACGGCGTCACCGGCGACGTGGGCGCGGAACCGGCGCTGCCGCAGGACCTTCAGCGCGGCCTCGCGGACCTCCTCGGGGGAGGCCGCGGTGCGCCAGGTGGTGTACGCGGGCAGCCGCGTCAGCCGCCTGGGCGCGCCCGGCGGACGGCCGCGGAGCTGGCCGGTGAACTGCCAGGTGCGCGGGACGATGCAGCCGATGAGGGAGACGAACAGCAGGATGTAGACGGCCGAGAACCACACCGAGCTGTAGACGTGGAACAGGCCCAGCTTGTCGTAGACGGGCCCGAGCGTGCGGTGCGCGTCCTTGAACTCCTCCACCTTCATGGCGTTGGTGCCGGTCTGCGGGATGAGCGAACCGGGCACCGCGCCGAGGGAGAGCAGGAACAGCAGCAGCAGCGCCACCCGCATGGAGGTGAGCTGCCGCCAGAACCAGCGGGCCCAGCCGACGGTCTCCCGTGCCGTCCAGGCCAGCCGGCCGCTCAGGCCGGGGGCGCGGTTGCCGCCGAAGGAGCCCGGGACTGCCGTCTCGACGGGCGCGGTGGAGAGCTGCGAGCCGGCGGCTCCCAGCTCGTCCGTGTCGGCGGGTGGCGCGCCCCGGGTCTCTTCGGTGGGCGTGCCGCTTGTCGTCTTGCTCATCGATCAGATCCCCACAGAGAAGCCGGCGGACCAGGTCTGCATCTGCTGCACCAGGCGGTCCCAGACGCCGGTCAGCAGCAGCACGCCGGTCACGATCATCATCGTGCCGCCGATGCGCATCACCCAGACGTAGTGGCGCTTGACCCAGTCGAAGGCGCCGAGCGCCCTGCGGAAGGCGACCGCGGCGAGCACGAACGGGACGCCGAGGCCGAGGCAGTAGGCCACGGTCAGTACGGCCCCCCGGCCCGCGCTGGACTGCTGGGAGGACAGGGCCAGGACGGAGGCGAGGGTCGGGCCGATGCACGGGGTCCAGCCGATGCCGAACAGCGCGCCCAGCAGGGGCGCGCCCACCAGGCCGGCGGCCGGGCGCCGGTGGAGGCGGAACTCGCGCTGGGTCAGCCAGGGCATCAGCCCCATGAAGAAGACGCCCAGCAGGACCATCAGCGCGCCGAGCACCTTGGACAGGACGTCCTTGTGGTCCTGCAGCGACTGCCCGGCGTACCCGAACAGCGCCCCGCCGGAGACGAACACGACGGTGAAGCCGAGCACGAACAGCGAGGCGCCCGCGACCATCCGGCCGCGCCGCGCCTCACCGAGGTCGGTGCCGGTGACGCCGGTCACGTAGGAGAGGTAGCCGGGCACGAGCGGCAGGACGCAGGGCGAGAAGAAGGAGACGAGCCCGCCGAGCACGGCGAGGGGCACCGCGAGCAGCAGCGCTCCGGTGAGGACGGTGTGGTTGGGGTCGGGGACCGCGGCCAGTAGCACGGCGGCTCACTTCTCCGCGACGACCGGGTCGAGCATCCTGCGCAGCTTGTCCTCACTGAGGGCCTGCAGCGCGCGGGCCGCGACGTTCCCGTCCCGGTCGATGACGAGGGTGGTCGGGATGGCCTGCGGGTTGAGGGTGCCCTTGCCGAAGCGGAGCATCAGCTTGCCCGTCGGGTCGTACAGGCTGGGGTAGGGCACCGCGTAGCGCTTCTCGAAGGCGGCGGCCGGCTGGGTGCTGGTGTCGCGGGTGTTGATGCCGACGAACTGGACGCCCCGCGCGGAGGTGTCCTTGGCCACCGTGACGAGGTTGGGCGCCTCGGCCCGGCACGGCGAGCACCAGGAGCCCCAGATGTTCAGGACGACGACCTTGCCCCGGTAGTCGGCGAGGTCGAGCTGCTTGCCGTCGACGGTCCTGCCGGACAGGTCGGGGGCGGGCTTGCGTTCGCCCTTCTTCACGGTCGCGACGCCGTCGGTGCCGGTGATGAAGTGGGTGTTGCCGGAGCCGCCCGAGGTGCCGCCGGAGCCGCACGCGGACAGGGCGAGTGCCGCGACGGCGGTGCCCGCGGCGAGCAGGGCGGCGCGGCTACGCGCGCGGGTCGGGCGCGTACGGTGCGTACGGGAGGCCGGGTCGGACCGGTTCGAGCACGGGGGGGCGCTGCTGGCGGCACTCATGTGAAAAGTTTCGCATGCCTTCCGCGGGGATCTTCCGCACCCCCCTCCCGGCAGGAAAGGAGCATTTCAGGCGGGTTTTCCGGTGCCCTTCGCGCTCGGCGCGGCGGTGTCCTTCAGGAACTCCGCCCAGCCGCCCGCGGGCTGCTGTCCGACCTCCAGGGTGCGCAGCCGGGCGAGCACCTCGGGCCGCTGCACGTCCATCCAGTCGACGAACTGCCGGAAGGAGACCAGGCGCACGTCGCCGCCCTTCTCCTTCTCCCGCGCCATGTGCTCGAGGGCCTCCTCGACGGCGTCCATGTAGATGCCGCCGTTCCACTGCTCGAAGTGGTTGCCGATGAAGAACGGCGCCCGGTTGGTCTCGTATGCCCGCCTGAATCCCTGAATGTACGCCTGGGCGGACTGCCGCCGCCAGCCCGGGTAGTTGTGGGCGGGGGCCTTGGTCGAGTTCAGCGACTGGTTGGCGAGCATGTTGTAGTCCATCGAGAGGACCTCGAAGCCGCGTCCGGGGAAGGGTATCTGTTGGAGCGGGAGGTCCCACAGGCCCTGCCTCTTCCGCGGCCAGGTCTGCCGGCCGCCGGGCGAGGAGGCGTCGTAGCGCCAGCCGAGCTCGCGGGCGGTGGGCAGCAGGTTGTCCTGGCCGAGCAGGCAGGGCGTGCGGCCGCCGACGAGCTCCCTGTCGTAGTCGAAGGGCAGTGACGGCAGGTCGGTCCAGCCGGTGTTGGTTCGCCACCGCTGCACGAAGGACTTCGCCTGGTCGATCTCCGCGCGCCACTGCTTCGGCGTCCAGTGGGCCACCGAGCCGCCGCCGGCGCAGAAGTGGCCGTTGAAGTGGGTGCCGATCTCGTGGCCCTCCAGCCAGGCGCGGCGGACGTTGGTGAGGGTGGCCCTGACGTGCTCGTCGGTGAGGTAGCCGATGTCGGAGGCGCCGCGCGGGTTGTTCGGCGGGTCGTACAGGCGCTTCCTGGACTCCGGCAGCAGGTACAGGCCGGAGAGGAAGAAGGTCATGTGCGCGCCGTGCTCCCTGGCGAGGTCCAGGAAGCGCGGGAACAGGCCGTTGCCGACCTCGCCGGCCCCGTCCCAGGAGAAGACCACGAACTGCGGCGGCGTCTGGCCCGGCTCCAGCGGCACGGCGGCGGGGGGCTGGTGGGGCTGCTTGCCGGTGTACGAGGTGGAGCCGTCACCGAGAGGCCGGGCGGGCTGCACGGTGCCGTGCGGGCGCCCCTTCCCGGCACCGCCGGAACCACCCGCGTGCGCCGCGGCGTCCGAGGGCGTGTGGGTGCCGCACCCCGCGAGTCCGGCGCCGGCCGCCGCGCCCGCGCCGAGGCCGAGTATTCCCCTCCGGGAGATGGTGCGCATGAGATCCCCGATCCGTCACGTCCTTGGGTGGTCACCCACTCAGAGGGCGTGCGGATCGGGGAGGTTCCGAGCTGGTTTACATATTTTGTAACGATCGTGCGGAATGTGCGTGACGGCCCGTCAGACGTGGCGGTGGACCTCAACCCAGCGCCTCCGCGGACACGTTGGCACGGCTCAGGCGCCGTAGCCCTTGCCCTGCCCCTTCACCGGCTTGGCGCCCGCGAGCAGGTGGGCGGGAACGAGGTCGCGCGCCGGCTCGGTGTAGCCGACGGACACGATGCGGTCGCCCCGGTACGTGAACGTCGTCAGCGAGGCGAGCGTGCACTGCCGCTTGCGCGGATCGTGCCACAGCTTCCGCCGCTCGACGTAGCAGCGCACGACCCAGATCGGCAGCTGGTGGCTGACGAGCACGGCCTCGTGCCCGCGCGCCCGGTCCTTCGCCGCGTCCAGCGCGCCCATCATCCGCACGACCTGGTCGACGTACGGCTCACCCCACGACGGCTTGAACGGGTTGACGACGTGCCGCCAGTTCCCGGGCCGGCGCAGCGCACCGTCCCCGATGCCGAACGTCCTGCCCTGGAAGACGTTGTCGGCCTCGATCAGCCGCTCGTCGGTGTCCACGTCCAGCCCGTGCGCCTTGGCGATCGGCGTGGCCGTCTCCTGCGCCCGCTCCAGCGGGGAGGCGACGACGTGGGTGACGTCGCGGGAGGCGAGGTGCTCGGCGACCCGCTCGGCCATCTGCCGGCCCAGCCCGGAGAGGTGGTAGCCCGGCAGGCGGCCGTAGAGGACGCCGTCCGGGTTGTCGACCTCGCCGTGCCGCATCAGGTGGACGACGGTGATGTCGTCGGCGTCCCGCTTCTCGCTCATGCCGTCCTTCTCGCTCGTGCCGCTCTGCCCGCTCGTGCCGCCCTGCCCGCTCATGCCGTCGCCTCCGCCGCCGCCCGGGCCGCCGCCGGAAGGGCGTCGACGATCCGCTGGAGGGCGTCCTCGTCGTGCGCGGTCGAGACGAACCACGACTCGAACGACGACGGCGGCAGGTAGACGCCGTTCGCCAGCATCGCGTGGAAGAAGGCGGTGAAGCGGAACGACTCCTGCGCCTTGGCGTCCTCGTAGGTGCGCACCGGCCGGTCGGTGAAGAACACCGAGAACATGTTGGAGGCGCTCTGCAGCGTGTGCGCCACGCCCTCCTTGCCCAGCGCCTCGGAGACGAGGGCCTGGATCTGCCGCGAGACGGCGTCGAGCGCGGTGTAGGCCGCGTCGTCGAGCAGGCGCAGCTGGGCGAGGCCGGCCGCGGTGGCGACCGGGTTCCCGGACAGGGTGCCGGCCTGGTAGACGGGGCCGGCCGGGGCGAGGTGCGCCATGACGTCGGCGCGGCCGCCGAAGGCCGCGGCCGGGAAGCCGCCGCCCATCACCTTGCCGAAGGTCATCAGGTCGGGCACGACGCCGTCGATCCCGAACCAGCCGGCGCGGCTGGTTCGGAAGCCGGTCATGACCTCGTCGGAGATGTACAGCGCGCCGTTCCGCGCGCAGGCGTCCTTCAGGCCCTGGTTGAAACCGGGCAGCGGCGGCACGACACCCATGTTGCCGGGCGACGCCTCGGTGATCACGCAGGCGATCTCACCGGGGTGGGCGGCGAAGGCGGCGTGCACGGCGTCGAGGTCGTTGTAGGGCAGGACGATCGTGTCGCCGGCCTGGGCGCCGGTGACGCCCGGCGTGTCCGGCAGCGCGAAGGTGGCGACGCCGGAGCCCGCGGAGGCCAGCAGGGCGTCGACGTGCCCGTGGTAGCAGCCGGCGAACTTGATCACCTTGGTGCGCCGTGTGAAGCCGCGCGCCAGCCGGATCGCCGACATGGTCGCCTCGGTGCCGCTGGAGACGAGGCGCACCTGCTCCAGCGGACCGACCCGGCCGGTCATCTCCTCGGCGAGCGCGACCTCGCCCTCACCGGGCGTGCCGAACGACGTACCCCGCCCGACCGCCTCCTGCACGGCGGCGGTCACCTCGGGGTGCGCGTGCCCGAGGATCATGGGCCCCCAGGAACACACCAGGTCGACGTACTCCCGGCCGTCGGCGTCCCTCAGGTAGGGGCCGCTGCCGGACACCATGAACCGGGGCGTGCCGCCCACGGCACCGAAGGCACGCACCGGCGAGTTCACGCCGCCCGGCGTGACGTCCGCCGCACGGTCGAACAGCGCCTGCGAGACGGGGGCTTCATAGGGATATGGCAGTTCGCTCATGACCTGCGACTTCTCCGATTTCTCGGCGGTTGACGGAATCCGGCGGGCAGTGACCTGTTTCAGGGTAGGCCAGCCGGGGCGGCGAGCCGGGGGCGGTGGCGCCGCCCCCGGCCGGCGGGAGCGGCCGCGACCTGGGCGGACGGGCGTCCGCCGGGCGGGTGGGTGCGGGGCCGGACCGGGGCTACGAACGGCTTTCTCACCGCCCATCTGCGAAACTGGTGCCCGCGTACGTATAGACATGAGGAAGGGTCGTGTCGAGGGCCGGGAAGATCCCGCGGACTGATGTTTCAGCGCACGTTTCGGCGTGCGGCCGTGGGGGAGGTCACTGACACGATGATCGGGTTGCGCGGCGGGGACCAGGCGTTCTAGAAAAGCAGTCGGGTGGAGATATGCATCGCGGTGGCGGACTGGGCGAGGGGACTGACGACCTGGGTCCTCGACGTGCCCGGCGGGGAAGGCACCGACGCGACGCGGAGGAAACGACCGAAGCACGTCAGGGACACGGTGCCCCGAGCGAGCCCGAGCGGCCCGACCGGCGGGCCGAACACCGGGTGGACCGCCGAGCGGCGGGGAGCAGGAATGGTGGTCGGGTGGGGGTGACGTACAAGTACTTCGGCGCGCCGGACGGCGCGACCGCGGCCCGCGTCCCGATCTCGATGCGCCCCGAGGAACTGGGCGGCGACGAACTCGGCATGAACGGCATGTTCACCAAGATCAAGCCGGAGACGATGGCCGCCATGGTGCTGACCGGCATCGAGGGCGTGCCGCTGCACAAGGTGCCGCCGCTGGAACTGGTCGTCCTGCACCCCGACTACGCCGTCGTGAAGCTCCCGATGACCGTCGTCGACCCGCTGCGCGACATCGGCGAGGAGGCGGTGGGCGCGGCGGCCTTCATCTGGTCGACGGTCCCGGACCGGGGCGGCCCGCGCGACGCGTTCAACGTGTACCAGTTGCTGCACGAGTGGCAGGACTTCTCGCACCGGCTGCACGAGGCGGGGCACCAGCCGTACTGCCTGGTGTGGCCCTGAGCCGGTCTCGCCGGTAGCGGGCGGGGCGGTCGGGCCCCGCCCGGGGCGGTGGGGCTCCGCGCTTCACCGGGCCCGGGCCGGCTCCCAGGGGAGGCCGGTCTGCCGGTGGGCGGCTCAGGTGCCGCCGGCCCCCGCGAGGGTGCGGGCGACGAGGGCGTCGCCGTGCCCCAGCCCGTGTCCGGCCCAGCCGGTGCGCGAGTCCCCGTGCTCGGTCAGCGGCGCGGGACGGACGAGTCCTTCCCCGGCCGCCGGCACCGGTGGGCACGTCGGCGGCGCGTCGGAGCGTGGCCGGCGAGTCCGCCGGATGCCGTTCTCCGCCGACGCGGCCGTTGTGTCCCCGGACACCCGCGCGTGCACCGATGATTCGCCGAAGGCGCATCCGGTGAAGCTCCGGGACACGCGTGGCCCGTGTACCGGGCGCGTGCGCTTCGTACGCTGGTTCACCGGCGGGGTCCTCGGACGGCTATGCGCCGGGGAAGGCACAGGACAGTGACCAAAGGGGACGCGGCAGGCGTACCGGCCCCGGCGCGGCCCGGCCCTGCGGTGAGCCGGACCGGCGCGAGGTGAGCGTGTACGGCCACCCGGCGAGCGCGCCGGCCGGTCTGCTCGCCGCCCCGGCGGGCAGCGGCGGCCCGCACCCGGATCGGATCCAGCTGGACGGCCTCGGCCCGACCGGCGCCTGCAGGTGACGATGACCTGGCGGGCGGACACGGACGGTGACGGAGGGTCGTTGATTTCCCCCGGCGGGCAACCCTACGTAATGTAGGGTCCGGCTCGGCACTCGACTGTTGGACGGGGACCCATGCAGGAAGCACGTTGTCCGGGGAGCGGCGCCTCCGCCGGTGAGGACGCCGGGCGCGGTCTCGGTCCGAGCGTCGCGCTGCTCGTCGTGAGTCTCACGCTCGCCGCCGTGGGCGTGTACCAGCTGTGCGGCTTCGGTCTGCACAGCCTCGACCGGCGCCCGCATCTGTTCGACGACGGCTTCGCCACGGCGGGGGTCATCGTCGCCGTGGTGACGGCCGGCGCGGCCGTCGGCAACCTGGCCTGGCTGCTGACCGCGCCCCG
The DNA here is from genome assembly GCF_053587115.1 of Streptomyces sp. NPDC003697. Lineage (NCBI taxonomy): Bacteria > Bacillati > Actinomycetota > Actinomycetes > Kitasatosporales > Streptomycetaceae > Streptomyces > Streptomyces sp. NPDC003697. The sequence continues at coordinate 40,489 of NZ_JBSFNN010000005.1, read as the reverse complement.
CCGCCGCGCGGCCAGGACCGGGGAGCCCCCCTCCGCCGACGGCGGCCGCGCGGGCGTTGGCGCGGGGCGCGGTGACGACCGCGCCGGCCTGGGCGAGGGCGGCCCGGCCGTCCCCAGGGACGGCGCGCCGGCGCCCGCCCGCGCCGACTGAGGCCCGGGCGCGCCCGCCCGTCGACCCTCGCCCGTCCGACTTCAGCCGACCGTCGGCCTTCAGCTGACCGCCCGCCCTCGGCCGTCCGTCCTCACTCGTCAGTCCTCGCCCAGCAGTTCCCCACCGTCGGGGTGCTCCGTGTCGTCGCCCACCGTGAAGCCGATGACGGAGCCGCCGCCGGGCCGGCGGTGCGCGAACGGTGTGCCGTCGTGGGCCGTCGCCACCTCGCGCACGATGGACAGGCCGAGTCCGGAGCCGGGCAGGGAGCGGGCGTCGGGGGCCCGGTAGAAGCGGTCGAAGATGCGGGTCAGGTCGCCGCCGTCGACGCCGGGCCCGCGGTCGAGGACCTGCACGCGGACCGCACCGCCGGGCGTTCCCCCGGTGTGCGGCGGGCGGGACGGACCGGTGACGGTGATCTCGATGGGCGCCGTGCCGCCGCGGTCGAACTTCGCCGCGTTCTCCACGAGGTTCGACACGGCCCGCTGGAGCATCCCCGGGCGCCCGTCGGCGGTGGTGTCACCGCCGGCGCGGACCACGACCTCGCGTCCGGTGCGGCGGCGGGCGAGGCCCGCGACGTCCTCGGCGATGTCGGCGAGGTCGACCCGCTGCGGCGGCTCCGTGTCGGACTGGCCGGCGGCGAGGTCGACCAGCTCGTTGACCAGGTCCGTCAGTTCACGGGCCTCCTGCGTGAGGTCGGCGACCAGCTCCTCGCGGGTGGCGGGCGGCAGCTCGTCGATGCGGCGCAGCAGGGAGATGTTCGTCCGCAGGGAGGTCAGCGGGGTGCGCAGTTCGTGGCCCGCGTCCTGTACCAGGCGGCGCTGGTCCTCCTCCGACTGGGCGAGCCGGCCCAGCATGCGGTCGAAGGAGCGGCCGAGGCGGCCCACCTCGTCGTAGCCGGTGACGGGCACCTGGACGCCGAGCCGGCGGGTGCGGGCGACGTCCTCGGCGGCGGTGGTGAGGACAACGAGCCGGCGGGTGATGCGCCGGGCCAGCCACCAGCCGCACAGGCCCGCGGCCACCACCACGGCCCCCATCGTGATCAGCGTGCGCTGCTGGAGCGCCCGCAGCAGGTCCTCGGTGTCGCTGAACTCCTGCGCGACCTGCACGGCCCCGCGTCCGCCGCCGAGCGACACCGTGGCGATGCGGTACACGTCGGAGGAGACGACGACGTCCTCGTACTGGACGGTGCGCCCGGCCACCGCGGCGGCCGCGGCCGCCCGGTCCCGGGCCGTGACGGGAAGTGCGGGGCTGCCGTGGTCGACGATCACGCCGCCCGGGCCCAGCACCTGCACGTCGGTGCGACTCGGCCGGACGACCTCGTGCCCGGGTTGGGAGGAGGAGAAGTCCGCGGGGGTCCGCTGGTAGCGCCGCACCTCGTCCCGCACGTCCTGCACCACCTGCAGGAAGACGGACTGCTGGTCGACCCGTACCAGGCGGGCCGCCGAGCTGTACGACAGGATGCCGACCAGCACGGTGACGGCGGCCGTCACCACGGCGAACGACACCGCGAAGGTGGTCCGCAGCGACGACAGCCGGGGTCTGGGGCGCTCCGACAGCCGGCCGAGAGGGCCCACTCAGTCCTCCCGTAGGACGTAACCCACGCCCCGGACGGTGTGGATCAGCTGCGGCGCGCCCGGCTCGTCGAGCTTGCGGCGCAGATAACCCACGTACACGGCGAGGTTCTTGGAGCCCGGGCCGAAGTCGTAGCCCCAGATGCGGTCGTAGATGGTGGAGTGGTCCAGGACGATTCCGGCGTTGCGCACCAGCAGCTCGAGGAGTCCGAACTCGGTGCGGGTCAGCTCGACCTCCCGCCCGCCGCGCCAGACCCGGCGGGCCTGGAGGTCCATGCGGATGCCGGCCGCCTCGACCCGCCGGCCGGGCGGCTGCGCCGCCGCGGGCTGATCCCGCACGTACGTGTCGCCGGCGTTCCCGGCCCGGTTCGGGCCCGCGCCGCCGCCCGCGGAGGCCGGGGCCGCGCCGCCGGAGCCGACCGGGCCGGTACGCCGCAGCAGGGCGCGCAGGCGGGCGAAGACCTCCTCGACGTCGAACGGTTTGACGACGTAGTCGTCGGCTCCGGCGTCCAGGCCGGCGATCCGGTCGGCGGTCTCCACCAGGGCGGTCAGCATCAGGATGGGCGTGCGGTCGCCCTCGGCGCGCAGCACGCGGCAGACCTGGAGGCCGTCGATGCCGGGCATCATCACGTCGAGCACGAGGACGTCCGGCGGGGTCCGGTGGGCCTGCGCGAGCGCCTCGACACCGTCGGCGACCGCCGTCACCTCGTAGCCCTCCAGGGTGAGGGCCCGTTCCAGGGCGTGGCGGATGGCGCGGTCGTCTTCGGCGAGCAGCACGGTCTGAGGCACGCGTCCAGTCTGCCAAGGCCGCCGGCGGTGCGGCCCGGGCGAGCAGACGTACGATCACGCTTTTTACCCGGCTCTCACGGTGGGCCCGCGGCGGGGCGCGCCGTCCGCCCCGGGCGCCGTGGGGCGGACGGGGCGGGCGCCGTGGGGCGGACGGGGCGGGCGCCGTGGGGCGGACGGGGCGGGCGCCGTGGGGCCGAGCGCCCCCGGCGCCCGCGGGTGCGGGGCCGGGGCCCGGTGGCCGGCTGAACGGGACGACGGCCCGGCGCCCCGGTGGTACAAGACGAAGGCCCGGGGCCGACCGCCCCGGGCCGCCGCCTCACTTGCGCAGGGCCGCCAGCCGCTGTTCGAAGGGCACCACCGTGAACCCGCCGGGCCGGTCCTCCGGATCGGGCACCGGAGCGGGCACCGCGGGCGACGGGGACGGCGCGGGCGACGGCTCCGTCGGCGGCTTCACAACCTCGGCCTCCGCCCCGGCCGCCCGCCTCCCGCGCCCGGCCGGCAGCACCGTCATCAGGGCCGCCAGCTCGCCCGCCGCGCGGTCGATCCGCTCCGGCAGGCCCTCGGCGCCCCAGTCCTCCGAGGCGGCGTAGACGCCGGTCGGGACGACGACGGCCCGCAGGTGGGCGAAGAGCGGCCGCAGGGCGTGGTCGAGGACGAGGGAGTGGCGGGCGGTGCCGCCGGTCGCCGCGACCAGCACCGGCTTGCCCGCCAGCGCGTCCTGGTCGCGTACGCCGAGGACGTCGAAGAAGGACTTGAACAGGCCGCTGTACGAGGCCGAGAACACCGGCGTGACGACGACCAGGCCGTCCGCCTCCGTGACCGCGTCCAGCGCGTCCGCCAGCGCCGGTGCCGGGAAGCCGCTGGTGAGGTTGTGCGCGATCTCGACCCCGAGATCGCGCAGCTCGACCACCCGCACCTGGGCCGGGGTCCGCCCGGCGGTCGCCCGCGCCAGCCGGTCGGCCAGCAGCCGGGTGGAGGAGGGGGCGTTCAGCCCCGCCGAGACGACGACGAGCCTCATACGGAGGTCACCTCCCCGGCACCGGCCGTGGTGTCCTTCGCGGCCGCCAGGGACGCGTGGGTCGGCGCCTCCGGCACGCCGGCCGGGCGGTTCCTGGCGAACTCCTCGCGCAGCACCGGCACGACCTCCTCGCCGAGGAGGTCGAGCTGCTCCAGCACGGTCTTCAGCGGCAGTCCCGCGTGGTCCATCAGGAACAGCTGGCGCTGGTAGTCGCCGGCGTACTCCCGGAAGGACAGCGTCTTCTCGATCACCTGCTGCGGGGAGCCGACGGTCAGCGGGGTCTGGGCGGTGAAGTCCTCCAGGGAGGGGCCGTGCCCGTAGACCGGGGCGTTGTCGAAGTAGGGGCGGAACTCGCGCACCGCGTCCTGCGAGTTCCTCCGCATGAACACCTGGCCGCCCAGGCCGACGATCGCCTGCTCGGGCGTGCCGTGCCCGTAGTGGGCGTACCGGGCCCGGTACAGCTCGACCATCCGCTTGGTGTGGTCGGCGGGCCAGAAGATGTTGTTGTGGAAGAAGCCGTCGCCGTAGTACGCGGCCTGCTCGGCGATCTCCGGGGAGCGGATGGAGCCGTGCCAGACGAACGGCGGGACGCCGTCCAGCGGGCGCGGGGTGGAGGTGAAGCCCTGCAGCGCGGTGCGGAACCGGCCCTCCCAGTCGACGACGTCCTCGCGCCACAGGCGGTGCAGCAGCGCGTAGTTCTCGACGGCGAGGTTGATGCCCTGGCGGATGTCCTGGCCGAACCAGGGGTACACCGGGCCGGTGTTGCCGCGGCCCATCATCAGGTCGACCCGGCCGTCCGCGAGGTGCTGGAGCATCGCGAAGTCCTCGGCGATCTTCACCGGGTCGTTGGTGGTGATGAGGGTGGTGGAGGTGGACAGCACCAGCCGCTCCGTCCGTGCGGCGATGTAGCCGAGCATCGTGGTCGGCGACGACGGCACGAACGGCGGGTTGTGGTGCTCACCGGTGGCGAAGACGTCCAGGCCGACCTCCTCGGCCTTCAGCGCGATGGCGACCATGGCCTTGATGCGCTCACGCTCGGTCGGCGTACGGCCCGTGGTGGGGTCCGGCGTGACGTCGCCGACGCTGAAGATCCCGAACTGCATGGTCGCTCACCCTCCAGGTTGTTGATGATTCAACCATACCCCCCAACGGCCACCCGGCCGGCGGTATTCCAGCGGGGCCCGGCTCCCGGCTCCCGCCTTCCACCACCCGGCTCGCGCCACCCGGCACCCCGAGCTCGGCTCCTCCCCCACCCGGCACACCGGCCACCGCCCCGCCCCCTCCGTGCGAAGCTTCCCGCATGCCGATCCTCCGCTCCGCCGCGCTGTTCGCCGTCGCCGCCCTGTTCGAGATCGGCGGCGCCTGGCTGGTCTGGCAGGGAGTGCGCGAGCACCGGGGCTGGCTGTGGGCCGTCGGCGGCGTCCTCGCGCTCGGCGCGTACGGCTTCGTCGCCACCTTCCAGCCCGACGCCCACTTCGGCCGCGTCCTCGCCGCGTACGGCGGGATCTTCATCGCCGGTTCCCTGCTGTGGGGCGCGGTCGCGGACGGCTACCGGCCCGACCGCTGGGACCTGGGCGGCGCGCTGGTCTGCCTCGTGGGCATGGCCCTGATCATGTGGGCGCCCCGCGGCGGCGCCTGAGGCACCGGAGGGCGCCGGGACCGGGCGGACGGCGCCGGGAAGAGGCGGACGCCCGCGTTCCAGGGGCCGGACGGCCCGATCGCGGGCAGACACCCGTCACCTACCCTGGCACGGTCGAACCGCCGCAGCCCGAGGAGAGCCCCATGGCCACCGCAGCACCGTCCGCCGCCTCCCGCATCGCCGTCGTCACCGGTGCGAGCAGCGGCATCGGCGCCGCCACGGCCCGGCAGCTCGCCGCCGCGGGCCACCGCGTCGTGCTGACCGCCCGCCGCAAGGACCGCATCCAGGCGCTCGCCGAGGAGATCAACGCGGCCGGCCACTCGGCGACGGCGTACCCGCTGGACGTCACCGACCGCGCCGCGGTGGACGAGTTCGCCGGCGCCTTCACCACCGTCGGCGTCCTCGTCAACAACGCGGGCGGCGCGCTCGGCGCCGACCCGGTCGCCACCGGCGACCCGGACGACTGGCGCCGGATGTACGAGACGAACGTCATCGGCACCCTGAACCTCACCCAGGCCCTCCTGCCCAAGCTGGAGGCCAGTGGCGACGGGACGGTCGTCGTGGTGTCGTCCACGGCGGGCCACGCCACCTACGAGGGCGGCGCGGGCTACGTCGCCGCCAAGCACGGCGCCCACGTCCTCGCCGAGACGCTCCGACTGGAGATCGTCGGCCGGCCGGTCCGCGTCATCGAGATCGCCCCCGGCATGGTCCGGACGGAGGAGTTCGCGCTGACCCGCTTCGGCGGCGACCGGGAGAAGGCGGCCAAGGTGTACGAGGGCGTCGCCGAACCGCTCACGGCCGACGACGTCGCCGACACCATCACCTGGGCGGTGACCCGCCCCAGCCACGTCAACATCGACCTTCTGGTCGTCCGCCCCCGCGCCCAGGCGTCGAACTCCAAGGTGCACCGGGAGTCGTGACGACGACCGGGCCGCGGGGCGGGCACGCGGCCCGGCCGCAAGGGCGGGCGCGCGGCGGACCGGCGGCGGCTCGCCCCGGAGAAGGAGCGCGCGCCTTGAAGTGGACGCCCCGTCGGATCAGCCCTTCACGCACACCACCTGCTTGAGCTTCGCCACGACCTCCACCAGGTCCCGCTGCTGGTCGATGACCTGCTCGATCGGCTTGTAGGCGCCCGGGATCTCGTCGACGACGCCGGAGTCCTTGCGGCACTCCACGCCCCGCGTCTGCTCCTCCAGGTCCCGCACGGAGAAGCGGCGCTTGGCGGCGTTGCGGCTCATGCGCCGGCCGGCGCCGTGCGAGGCGGAGTTGAAGGACTTCTCGTTGCCGAGGCCCTTCACTATGTACGAGCCCGTACCCATGGAGCCCGGGATGATCCCGTACTCGCCGGAGCCCGCACGGATCGCGCCCTTGCGGGTGACCAGCAGGTCCAGGCCCTCGTACCGCTCCTCGGCCACGTAGTTGTGGTGGCAGGAGATCTCCGGCTCGAAGGCCGGCTTCGCCTTGTCGAACTCCTTGCGGACCACGTCCTTCAGAAGCGCCATCATGATGCTGCGGTTGCGCTTGGCGTACTCCTGCGCCCAGAACAGGTCGTTGCGGTACGCCGCCATCTGGGGCGTGTCCGCCACGAACACGGCGAGGTCCCGGTCGACCAGGCCCTGGTTGTGCGGGAGCTTCTGGGCCACCCCGATGTGGTGCTCGGCCAGTTCCTTGCCGATGTTGCGGGAACCGGAGTGCAGCATCAGCCACACCGCGCCGGTGGTGTCCGTGCAGACCTCGACGAAGTGGTTGCCCGATCCGAGGGTCCCCATCTGCTTCGCGGCGCGCTCCCCACGGAACCTCACCGCCTGCGCCACCCCGTCGAACCGGGTCCAGAAGTCGTCCCACCCCGCGGTCGCGAACCCGTGGAAACGCCCCGGGTCGACGGGGTCGTCGTGCATTCCCCGGCCCACCGGGATGACCTGCTCGATCCGCGAGCGCAGCCGGGACAGGTCGCCGGGGAGGTCGTTCGCCGTCAGGGACGTCCGCACCGCGGACATTCCGCAGCCGATGTCGACGCCGACGGCCGCCGGGCACACGGCTCCCCGCATCGCGATGACCGACCCGACGGTCGCACCCTTGCCGTAGTGCACGTCCGGCATGACGGCGAGGCCCTCGACCCAGGGCAGGGTCGTGACGTTCTGCAGCTGCTGCATGGCCGCGCCCTCGACCGCCGCCGGGTCCGCCCACATCCGGATGGGGACCTTCGCGCCCGGTATCTCCACGTACGACATATCGCCTCATTCCCCCGATGGGTCAACAGAAGTCTCGTATCGCAATACCGGCGCCGAGGTCGGCGAAAGGGACAGCGGACCGGCGTCCACGGCAGTGCGTGCGGTACACATTGTCTCCAGCGCGCGCCCCCGCCCGGCAAGCGAATAACCAGCGGGGACACTGGACCGACAGGACAGCGAACGACAGCGTCGAAGGGAGCCTGACCGTGCTGCGGAAGGCGTACGTACCCGGCACGGCCGCACTCCTCGCGGCGCTGCTGGCCGGCTGCACCGGCGGCTCGTCGGGCGACGGCGCGGCGGACGACGCCAACCCGGACACCGCGGGCACGGCCACGGCGGCGGCCCAGCCGGGCAAGTACCGCACGCTGCCGGAGCCCTGCGGCGCCGTCGGTCACGGCACCCTCGACTCGCTGCTGCCCGGCATCAAGCAGCTCACCGACCTGGACCAGCGCGAGAAGGCGTACGAGGGCGAGGCGACGCTCACCTACGACAACGACCGCAAGGTCGGCTGCCGTTGGAAGGTGGAGGCGACGGACGCCACGGACCACCTCTTCGTCGACTTCGAGCGGGTCGTCTCCTACGACAACGCCGTCAGCGACGACACCCAGGCCCAGCGGGTCTTCGCGACGAAGCAGGCGGCGGCGGACCTGCCCGAGCCCGTCTCCTCCGGCTCCGCGGCGGACTCCGGCTCCCCCTCCGGCGCGCGGGCCGGCGCCCCGGGCGCCTCCGGCGCGCCGGGCGGCCCCGCCTCCACCTCCTCCGCCCCGGCCTCCCCGTCGTCCTCCGCCTCGCCCTCCGCCTCCGCCTCCGCCTCCGCCTCCGCCTCCGGGGGACTGTCCTCGTCTCAACTCCAGCCGCGCACCCTGAGCGACCTCGGTGACGAGGCGTTCGTCGACGACGCGCTCGGCAGCTCGGGTTCGACGGCCAAGCAGCGCACCGTGACTGTGGCGTTCCGCACGTCCAACGTCGTCGTGACCATCGTGTACGAGGAGCAGCCGGCGACGGTCGGGGTGGTCCCGGACAGTGAGGAAATGCAGGACAAGGCCCGGAAACTGGCGGCCCGGCTGGCGGATTCGCTGGGCGGCTGACGGCCCGGCACGGGCACTTCGCCCCCGGACGGCATGCGCGGGAAGCGGAACCACACGGCTGACTCACCGCGTACCGTGGCCACTCGAACCCCCGGACCCCCGGTCCCGGTCCGATCGCAGGAACCACGAGCGTCATGAGTGAAGGAACCATGCAGCGAGCAGCCCAGCGAGACCTGCGGCAGTCCCCCACGCCTTCGGGACGGTCGGGGGACGGTCCGCGAGTGAAGCGTCTGAACCGCGTCCTTGTCTGCGCGGCCGCCGTCCCCGCGATGCTGGTGGCCGCCGGCTGTTCCTCCTCGGACTCCGGCTCGGCCGACGACGCCAAGAAGGCCGCGGGAAGCGGTACGACAGCGTCCGCGAGTCCGTTCCCGACGGTGCGGGCGGCGGCGTACGGCAAGCTGCCGGAGCCCTGCCGGGCACTGTCGGCGAAGACGCTCGGCGCGCTCGTCCCGAAGGGCCTGAAGTCCGCCAAGGAGGGCACCTCCAGCGACGTCTCCACGCGCGGCAGCTGCTCCTGGACCAGCCTGGACAACAAAGGGGTCAAGGGCTCGCAGTTCCGCTGGCTGAACGTCTCCCTGCTGCGCTTCGAGTCCGACGTCGCCCGCGGCGAGGGCGACCAGCAGGCGCGGGAGTACTACCAGCGGCAGATCAAGGACGCGCAGTCCGTGGCGGGCGGCGCGAACCGCACGTCGCAGCCGGTGGCGGGGACGGGCGACGAGGCGACGCTGGTGCGGTACGACCTGAAGAAGAAGGAAGGCACCTTCAAGCAGCAGACGGTCGTGGCGCGCGTGGAGAACGTCGTCGTCACCGTCGACTACAACGGCGCCGGCCTGGCCGGCGACAAGGCCCCGGACGCCGCAGCCCTGGCGAAGTCCGCCGAGCAGGCGGCCAAGGAGGCCGTGGCCGCGGTGGCGGCGGCCAACGGTGACGGCGTGGCGCCGGGGACGTCCTCGTCGCCGTCGGCGTCGAAGTCCGCGACGAAGCCGGCCCCGCCGTCGGCGTCCGCTCCGGCCAAGCCCTCGGCCTCGGTGTCCGCGTCGGCGAAGCCGTCCGCGTCGGTGTCCGAGGCGGCCGCGAAGAGCTGAACGGCGGCACGCCGGCACAGCGGAGCAACCGGACCGGCCACCCGTTCCTCGCACGGATGTGCCACTCTGTTGCGCGCAACAACACGCAATGGGAGGGGAGTACGGGTGGCCGCGCCACTGCAGCTGACTCGGATGCACCGCGTTCTCATCGGCGTGGTCGTGACCGGCGCCGTGATCATCGCCGGTATCGGCTTCGCGGGCTCGTACGCGGCCGTCCGCGAACTGGCCATCAAGAAGGGCTTCGGGAACTTCAGTTACGTGTTCCCGATCGGCATCGACGCCGGCATCTGCGTCCTGCTCGCGCTGGACCTGCTGCTGACCTGGATCCGCATCCCCTTCCCGCTGCTGCGCCAGACGGCGTGGCTGCTGACGGCGGCGACGATCGCGTTCAACGGCGCGGCGGCCTGGCCCGACCCACTGGGCGTCGGCATGCACGCCGTCATCCCGGTGCTGTTCGTGGTCGCCGTCGAGGCGGCCCGGCACGCCGTCGGCCGGATCGCGGACATCACGGCCGACAAGCACATGGAGGGAGTGCGCCTGACGCGCTGGCTGCTCTCTCCGGTGCCGACCTTCCTGCTGTGGCGCCGGATGAAGCTGTGGGAGCTGCGCTCCTACCAGCAGGTGATCAAGCTGGAGCAGGAACGTCTCGTCTACCGGGCCCGCCTGCGCTCCCGCTTCGGCCGGGCGTGGCGCCGCAAGGCCCCGGTGGAGTCCCTGATGCCCCTGCGGCTGGCACGCTACGGCGTGCCGCTGGCGGAGACGGCACCGGCGGGGCTGGCCGCGGCGGGCATCGAGCCGGCCCTGCTGCCCCCGGCCCCGCAGCCGGCGCTGACCGTAGGTCATGCGGCCGCGCCCGCGGGTGTCCCCGCCGGCGTGACCGCGGGCGGTGCCGGGGCGGCGCCGCCGGCCGACGGGTCCCCGGCCGTTCCGGCGGGGGGCCGGGCGCAGGCCGGTCAGCAGCGCCCGGAGGCGGCCGGGCCCCACGGCCCCGGCGGGTCGGCCGGCGCCGGGCAGGTGCCCGACGAGCAGAGCCCCTGGTTCCAGGCTCCCCGGCAGGTCGACTACCACGGCGGCTACGACCCCTCGTACGAGCCCCCGTACGACCCGTCCTACGAACCGGACGAGCAGTACGAGCAGTGGTACGAGGAGCAGCACCCGGACCAGTTCGAGCAGGCGGCCCCGCAGGAGCACCGGCAGCCGGCGGCACAGGGCCCCCGGCAGGCCGCCCCGCAGGGTGCCCCCGCGCCCGGCCCGGAGGACACCGGCACCTTCCCCATCCCGGCCGGCCCGAACCGCACCCGCCAGCTCGGCGAGGGCGGCGGCACCCCGCCCGTCGAGCCGGACGAGGAGGCGTACTACCAGGTCTTCAAGCAGTCGATCAACGGCAGCTACCCGACCCCGCGCGAGTTCAGCGACAACGTCGAGGCCACGTACGGCGGCCCCGTCCCGGACGCCGAGGCCAAGCGGATGGTCATGCGCTTCCAGAACCGCCACACCGCGGAACTGGAGGACGACCACATCGCGTAGGCGGCCGCGCGTACGACGAAGGGGGGCGCCCGGTGTTCACCGGGCGCCCCCTTCGTCACGGCGGATCGGGCCGCGTCAGTCCCCGAGCAGGGCCCGCACCCGCTCCTGCCCGACCGCGAGCAGCAGCGTGGGCAGCCGCGGCCCGGTGTCGCGGCCGACGAGCAGGTGGTACAGCAGCGCGAAGAACGACCGCTGGGCGGTCTTGATCTCCGGCGGCAGCTCCTTCGGCGTCGCGTCGGCGGGGAAGCCGGCCTGGACCTTGGGCACGCCGTACACGAGGTGCGTGAGCCCGTCGAGGGACCAGTGCTCCTCCAGCCCGTCGAGCAGCAGCCGGATCGATCGCCGGGACGGCTCGTCGAGCGACTTCAGCAGCTCGACGTCGGGCTCGTCGCGGACGATGGTGCGCTGGTCGGCGGGGACGTGGGTGTTGATCCACGCCTCGGCCTTGTCGTACCGCGGCCGGGCCTCGTCCAGCGAGGCGAGGGGGTCGGCCGGGTCGAGGTCGCTGAGGATCCGCAGGGCCTGGTCCTCGTGCCCGGCGGTGATGTCGGCGACCGAGGCGAGGGTGCGGTACGGCAGCGGCCGCGTCGTCCTCGGCAGCTCACCGGCGGCCGTGCCCACGGCCCGCGTGTACGCGGCGACGTCGCCGGGCAGGGCCGAACCTCCCCCAGTGCCTGACGCCTGGGCGGTACCCCCGGCGACCTTGGCGGCCAGGCGGTCCCACTCGTCGTACAGCCGCTGGATCTCCTGGTCGAACGCGACCTTGAACGACTGGTTCGGCCGGCGCCGCGCGTACAGCCAGCGCAGCAGCTGCGGTTCCATGATCTGCAGCGCGTCCGCCGGGGTGGGCACCCCGCCGCGGGAGGAGGACATCTTCGCCATGCCGGAGATGCCGACGAAGGCGTACATCGGGCCGATCGGCTGCTCCCCGCCGAAGAGCCCCACGATCTGCCCGCCGACCTGGAACGACGAACCCGGCGAGGAGTGGTCGACACCGCTCGGCTCGAAGATCACGCCCTCGTAGGCCCAGCGCATCGGCCAGTCGACCTTCCAGACCAGCTTGCCCCGGTTGAACTCGCTGAGCCGTACCGTCTCCGAGAAACCGCACGCGGTGCACGCGTACGTCATCTCGGTGCTGTCGTCGTCGTAGGCGGTGACGGTGGTGAGGTCCTTCTCGCAGTTGCCGCAGTACGGCTTGTACGGGAAGTACCCGGCGGAGCCGGAGCTGCCGTCGTCCTCGGAGGCGGCGCCCGAGCCCTCCTCGGCCTCCAGTTCGGCCGCGTCGGCCGGCTTCTGCTGCTTCTTGCCGGCCTTCGGCCTGGTCCGGTACTGGGCGAGGATCGCGTCGATGTCGTCGCGGTGCCGCATCGCGTGCAGGATCTGCTCCCGGTACGCGCCGGAGGTGTACTGCTCGGTCTGGCTGATGCCGTCGAACTCCACGCCCAGCTCGGCCAGCGAGGCGGTCATCGCGGCCTTGAAGTGCTCGGCCCAGTTCGGGTACGCCGAGCCCTTGGGGGCCGGGACGGAGGTGAGCGGCTTGCCGATGTGCTCCGCGTACGTGTCCTCGTCGACACCGTCGATGCCCTTGGGCACCTTCCGGTACCGGTCGTAGTCGTCCCAGGAGATCAGGTGGCGGACCTGGTGCCCGCGCCGGCGGATCTCGTCGGCGACGAGGTGCGGGGTCATGACCTCGCGCAGGTTGCCCAGGTGGATGGGACCGGACGGCGACAGCCCGGACGCGACGACGACCGGTTTGCCCGGGGCCCGACGCTCCGACTCCTCGATGACCTCATCCGCGAAACGGGAGACCCAGTCGGTGGTCTCGGTGCTCTGAGCCACGATCGGCACGTCCTCTTTTTGAAGGTTCTCTGGGGGTTTCTCCGGAGGTTTCTCCGTGAGCAGCCGGTACGGGTCGCACGGCTGACCGCTCTATTGTCCCAGCCGGGACCGCATCCACGAAAACGCCTCCTCACCGGCGCACCGCTGCCCTCGCCTGCTCGCGGACGGGGGCGCGGGGCGCGCGTCCACCCGGCGACCGCGAAATTCGCTTTACCCCCCGTGGGATACTGGCTGGGTCTATCTGTTCGTACGAGGAGAACGGCACCCACTTCTATGGCCTCGGTCACGTCCCTCACCGCCTCCGTCCACCAGCGCCTCGCGTCCGCCCTCTCCGCCGCCCTGCCGGAGACCGCCGACGCGGACCCGCTGCTGCGACGAAGCGACCGGGCGGACTTCCAGGCCAACGGGATCCTCGCCCTGGCCAAGAAGGCCAAGGCGAACCCGCGGGAGCTGGCCACGCGGGTCGTCTCCGAGGTCGTCACCGGTGACGTGATCGGGGACGTCGAGGTCTCCGGGCCGGGCTTCCTCAACGTCACGGTCACCGACCGGGCGATCACCGAGAACCTCGCGGCGCGCGTCGCCGACTCCGAGGGCCGGCTCGGCGTGCCCCGCGCGGATCACCCCGGCACGACGGTGATCGACTACGCCCAGCCGAACGTCGCCAAGGAGATGCACGTCGGCCACCTGCGGTCCGCCGTGATCGGCGACGCGGTGGTGCGGCTGCTGGAGTTCACCGGCGAGAACGTGGTCCGCCGTCACCACATCGGCGACTGGGGCACCCAGTTCGGCATGCTCATCCAGTACCTGGACGAGCACCCGCACGAACTCGACCACCGGGCCGGCGCGGTGACGGGCGAGGAGGCGATGTCGAACCTCGACCGCCTCTACAAGGCCGCGCGCAGGCTGTTCGACGCCGACGAGGAGTTCAAGACGCGGGCCCGGCGCCGGGTGGTCGACCTCCAGGCCGGCGACCCGCACACGCTCGCCACGTGGCAGAAGTTCGTGGACGAGTCGAAGATCTACTTCTTCTCCGTCTTCGACAAGCTGGACATGGAGGTCCGCGACGCCGACATCGTCGGCGAGTCCGGCTACAACGACATGCTGGAGGAGACCTGCCGGCTGCTGGAGGAGTCGGGCGTGGCGGTCCGCTCCGAGGGCGCGCTGTGCGTGTTCTTCGACGACATCAAGGGCCCGGACGGCAGTCCGGTCCCGCTGATCGTGCAGAAGTCGGACGGCGGCTACGGCTACGCGGCCACCGACCTGTCGGCGATCCGGGACCGCGTGTTCCAGCTGAAGGCGGACAGGCTGCTGTACGTGGTGGACGCCCGGCAGGCGCTCCACTTCCGGATGGTCTTCGAGACGGCCCGCCGCGCCGGCTGGCTGAACGACGAGGTGACGGCCTACCAGCTGGCCTTCGGCACGGTCCTCGGCAAGGACGGCAAGCCGTTCAAGACGCGTGAGGGCGAGACGGTCCGGCTGGTGGACCTGCTCGACGAGGCGATCGAGCGGGCGTCGGCGGTCGTCCGGGAGAAGGCGCAGGACCTGTCCGAGGAGGAGATCGCCGAGCGGGGCGCCCAGGTCGGTATCGGCGCGGTGAAGTACGCGGACCTGTCCACGTCGGCGAGCCGGGACTACAAGTTCGACCTGGACCAGATGGTCTCGCTGAACGGCGACACCTCGGTCTACCTGCAGTACGCCTACGCCCGGATCCGGTCTATCCTCCGCAAGGCCGGGGACCTCCGCCCGGCGGCCCACCCGGAGCTCGGGCTGACCCCGGCGGAGCGAGCGCTGGGCCTGCACGTCGACGCCTTCGCGGAGGCGGCCGGGGATGCGGCCGCGGAGTACGCCCCGCACAAGCTGGCCGCCTACCTGTACCAGCTGGCGTCGCTGTACACGTCGTTCTACGACAAGTGCCCGGTGCTGAAGGCCGAGACGCCGGAGCAGGTGGAGAACCGTCTGTTCCTGTGCGACGTCACGGCCCGCACCCTGCACCAGGGCATGGCCCTCCTGGGTATCCGCACGCCCGAGCGCCTCTGACGGGGGGCCGGGCCGCCCTCGGGGGCCTGCCGGGAAACAGGGCTCCGCGCTCTGCGTCCCGGCAGCCCCGCGCCGTGACCATGCTGGGCGAAACCCTCGACCCCACGGTCTCGGTCCGTGCGAGTGGCTCCGCGGCATCCGGCCACGGAGCCCGTGCGGGAACCCGTTGGCGGACCGCCCTGGACGCGCCACGGGGCGGAGGGCGGGAACCGGATCTTCGACCGTCACCTTCAGGTGAGGCCGCCATCGACGTGGGCGGCCGGGAACCGATGGAACGCCGACCGTGCCGGCGGAATCGGACGTGAAGATGTGTCACGTGTACGTCTCCGTCACGCCGGCCGACATGATCGGGGTCAAGTGGTCGCGGTGGAGACCGCGTTGTCAGTGGCCGCCCCTACAGTCACCGGCATGGCGACTCTTCCCAACCCGCTGCCCCGGCTGGCGACCGACCCGAGCGGACGCTCGCTCGGGCTGCAACTCCCTCCCGGGACCCTGGTGGACGCGACCGACGACGGCTCGTGGCACGAGCCGCTGCTCTGGTACGCCGGCCGGGCGGCGTCCCCGGGCAACTGGGCGGCGCTCGGCGCGACCGCCGCGCGGGCCGGCCTGCTCCCGGTGCTCGTCGACGTCGCCGGGAGCGGGGGCGGGCCGGAGCAGTGGGACCTGATGCCCGCAAGGATGTCGTATCCCGGTGACCACGACGCCGAGGAGGTGCTGGCCGACCTCTGGGAGTCGTACGCCGAGGACGCACCGGATCCCGGCGAGGACCACCCCGGCAAGGACGGGGCCGTCGAACTCCTCGGTGAACCGGAGCCGTACGACGAGGTGGTGGCCCCCTTCGGCGCCGCCTGGCCGGGCCTCGCCCCGGCCGGGGTGCTCGCCGCCGCACCGGAGGTCCGGGCGGCAGAGGCCGCGGACTCCCTGACCGGCGGCAGCCGCGACTGGTTCAAGGAGCCACGTCTGGCCCTGGTGCCGGCCCGCCGCTCCGCCGACATCCCGGCAGCCGTCGGCTGGACCGGCCCGGTCGACCACGAGAGCGACGTGGCCGTCCTCTGCTCGGTGCTGCGGTCCTGGGAGGACCGCTTCGGCATACGGGTCGTGGCCCTCGGCTTCGACGCTCTCGTCGTCTCCGTGGCGGCCCCGCCCACCACGCTCGCCGAGGCGCAGCGGATCGCGGCGGAGCACTTCGTGTTCTGCCCGGACAACGTCTCCCAGGGCGAGCACCGGACGCTGCGCGGCTACGCCGAGGGCCTCGTCGGTGAGACGGTGTGGTCCTTCCGGTGGGACTGACCGCTCACCGCCGCGCGGCGGCCGCCGCGGGCACCGGCGGCGCCGGCGGCGGCCCGTGGGGTCAGCGCAGCTTCTGCGCGACCTCGACGGCCCAGTAGGTGAGGATGTTGCGCGCCCCGGCCCGCTTGATGCCGGTCAGCGTCTCGAGGATCGCACGGTCCCGGTCGATCCAGCCGCGCTCGGCGGCGGCCTCGATCATCGAGTACTCGCCGGAGATCTGGTACGCGGCCACCGGCACGTCCGCGGCGTCGGCGACGCGGGCCAGGACGTCGAGGTAGGGACCGGCCGGCTTGACCATCACCATGTCGGCGCCCTCCTCCAGGTCGAGGGCCAGCTCCCGCAGCGACTCGCGCAGGTTGGCGGGGTCCTGCTGGTAGGTCTTGCGGTCGCCCCGCAGGGACGATCCGACGGCCTCCCGGAAGGGCCCGTAGAAGGCGGAGGAGTACTTGGCGGTGTAGGCGAGGATCGCCACGTCGTCGCGGCCGATCTGGTCGAGCGCGTCGCGGATGACGCCGATCTGGCCGTCCATCATCCCGCTGGGGGCGACGACGTGGGCGCCGGCGTCGGCCTGGACCTGCGCCATCTCGGCGTACCGCTCCAGAGTCGCGTCGTTGTCGACACGGCCCTCGGCGTCGAGCACACCGCAGTGCCCGTGGTCGGTGAACTCGTCCAGGCACAGGTCGGACATGACGAGCAGGTCGTCGCCGACCTCGGCCCGCACGTCCCGCAGGGCGACCTGCAGGATTCCGTCCGCGTCGGTGCCGCACGTCCCGTTCCCGTCCTTCTTGGCCTCCTCGGGCACGCCGAACAGCATGATCCCGGAGACCCCGGCCGCCACGGCGTCGGCCGCCGCCTTCTTCAGGCTGTCCCGCGTGTGCTGCACGACGCCGGGCATCGCCTCGATCGGCACCGGCTCGCCGATGCCCTCGCGCACGAACGCGGGCAGGATGAGGTCAGCCGGGTGCAGCCTGGTCTCGGCGACCATGCGGCGCATGGCGGGGGTGGTGCGCAGCCGCCGGGGACGCGTACCGGGGAAGGATCCGTACTTCGTCATACCTCCTACGCTACGCCCGGCCGGACCCCCCTTTTGCCGACGCCGTGTCGACCACCGACAGCCGAGCGGGCACCCGTTCGGGGGCGGTTTCCCGGTCGCACCCCGGCCCCCGGCCGGGGCGTCCAAGCTGCCCGGCGGACGCCAGAGCCGGGCCGCCGGACACCGCGCGGCCGGCTCCGCGGACTCCCGCGGCCGCCTCCGCCGGCCGCGGGACGTGGCCCGACGGCTCCGGCGAGGTGCGCCGCACCCCGTTCAGGGAACCCGGCGGCCAACGACAGGGAGACAGGAAGGGAAGCCCATGTCCAAGCCCCCGCTGCCGCCCGCGGCCGAAGAGATGCTGCGTCACCCCAACCCGTGCGTGATAGCCACCCTGCGCCAGGACGGCGCCCCGGTGACCACACCCACCTGGTACCTCTGGGAGGACGGCCGCGTCCTCCTGAACATGGACGAGGGCCGGGTCCGCCTGGAGCACCTGCGCCGCGACCCGCGGGTGTCCCTCACCGTCCTCGACCGGGACGACTGGTACACGCACGTCACCCTCATCGGCCGGGTGACCGAGATACACGAGGACAAGGGCCTGGCCGACATCGACCGCCTCTCCACGCACTACACCGGACGGCCCTACCCGGACCGGGGGCGCACCCGGTTCAGCGCCTGGGTCGAGGTCGAGCGCTGGCACGGCTGGGGCGCGCACAAGGACACCGACCAGGCGGGGTGAGACCCGGTGGAGGGCCGGGATCACCGGCCCGCGCGCACCCGCACGCCCCGGGCAGCGGGTCCGGCACACCGCCGCCCCGCCTGTCCGGGCACCCGTAGTCGAACGGAAGGCCCGACACGTGATCGACGAAACCCATCTCGCAGAGCTGCTCGCCGCGCCGGACGACGACGCCGCGCTGATCCTGCTCGAGGGCAGGGCCCAGGTGGTCGACGCAGCCTCGCTCACGCAGGAGGACCACGCGGGAGCCGCGGTCCTTCTCACCCGGGCGGAGCTGGTGGACCGTCTGGGCACGGCCACGCCGGCCGGGCACGAGGTGCGCCTGTTCGCGCAGACGCTCAGTGACACGGCCGGGAAACTCGGCGCGTGACGGCCCCCGGGAGCTGACCGGCAGGCAGGGACCCGGCGAGTGGCGCCCGCCCCGTTTGCGCATTCCCGCGGCAGGGGCGAGTCTGCTGACGGGGCGGCATCCCGAGCTCACCACCGCTTGCCCTCGGCCCGGGTCCCCACCGGATTCGAACCCGTGAGCGGGGTACTGGAGGGATCGTCGTCCAGCGCCAGGGGAAGCGGACGGGCCGCCGTCGTGATCCTCCGGCTGCGGGAGAGTGCTCGTGTACGACATCGCTGTTGCCTCCGGCCCCTGGCCCGCGCTGGTGCTGGCGCGAGCGGCCACGGAGGGCGACCTGTCCGCCGCCCGGGCGCAGATGGGCTTCTCCCTGGCCTGGCACATCATCGTCGCCTGCCTCGGGGTCGGCCTGCCCGCGCTCACCCTGCTCACCGAGTGGCTCGGCATCCGCCGCGACAGCCCGGCGCTGCAACTGCTGGCGCGGCGCTGGGCGCGGGCCATGGGCGTGCTCTTCGCGGTGGGTGCCGTCTCCGGCACCATCCTCAGCTTCGAGATGGGCCTGCTCTGGCCCGGCCTGATGGGGCGGTTCGGCCAGGTCATCGGGCTGCCCTTCGCGCTGGAGGGCATCGCCTTCTTCATCGAGGCGATCTTCCTCGGCATCTACCTGTACGCCTGGGACCGGCTGCCGCCGCGCAAACACCTGCTCACCGGGATCCCCATCGTGATCGCCGGCACCGCCTCGGCGTTCTTCGTGGTCTGTGCGAACGCCTGGATGAACCAGCCCCGCGGATTCACCCTGCGGGACGGCAAGGTCGTGCGCGTGGACCCGTGGGCGGCGATGCTCAACCCGGCGAGCCCACCGCAGACGGTGCACATGATCCTGGCCGCGTTCATGGTGGCGTCGTTCCTGACCGCGGCCGTCTACGCGGTGGCGCTGCTGCGGGGCCGCCGCGACGCGTACCACAAGGCGGGCTTCGCCATCCCGTTCACCGTCGGGGCGGTGGTGGCCCCGTTCCAGATCGTGGTGGGCGACTGGGCCGCCCGCTTCCTGTCCGACTTCCAGCCCGCCAAGCTGGCGGCCATCGAGGGCGTGTACCGCACCGGCTCCCACGTCCCGCTGACCATCGGCGGGATCGCCGTCGACGACCGGCTGAAGTACGGGCTGGAGATCCCCAACGGGCTGTCCCTGCTCGTCGGCTACCGGGCCGACACCGTGGTGCAGGGGCTGGACCGGGTGCCCCGCAGCCAGTGGCCCGCGGTGACCGCCGTGCACTGGGCGTTCGACCTCATGGTGGGCGTCGGCTTCTTCCTGCTGGCGCTCGGTGCGTGGCTGCTGCTGGCGTGGTGGCGCACCCGGCGCTCCGGCGGCGAACTGCTCGACCGGCGCGGGAGCCGGCTGCTGCTGGCGCTCGTCGCGCTCGCCGGCCCTGCGTCCGTGGTGGCGCTGGAGAGCGGCTGGACCGTCACCGAACTGGGCCGGCAGCCGTGGATCGTGTGGGGCGTGATGAGCGTGCGCGACGCCGTCAACCCGGCGCCCGGGCTGATGGCGGGCCTGTGGCTGGTGCTCGTGGTCTACGCCGCCATGACCGTCGCCACGGTGTACGTGCTGCGCCGCCTGGCCCGCGACAGGCCCGTACCGGTCACTCCCGAGGAGTCGGACGTGCGCAGCTACCCCGTCGTCTGACGGGGGAGGCGCCCGGCGGGCACAGGCGCCCCCGGCGCCCCGCCGGCACCGTCACCCGCCCCTCGCCGTACCGCGCCTCCCGTCCGTTGCCGGCCCGCCCGTCACCGGGCCGCCCCGCCCCCGCCCCGCCCGGCGCGACGAACGTCGCCCACCGTTGGAGGTCACGTGCTCGCCGACACCGTCCTCGCCGTCATGTGGGTAGGACTGACCTGTTACGCCCTGCTCGCCGGCGCCGACTTCGGCGCCGGCGTGTGGGACCTGCTCGCCGGAGGCGCCCGTCGCGGCCGGGACCAGCGGCAGCTCATCGAGCACAGCATCGGGCCGATCTGGGAGGCGAACCACGTCTGGCTCATCTTCGTGGTCGTCCTGCTGTGGACCGGGTTCTCGCCGGTCTTCGCGGCCGTGATGTCCACCCTGTACCTGCCTCTGACCTTGGCGGCGCTGGGCATCATCGCGCGCGGTGCCGCCTTCGCCTTCCGCAAGGCCAGCACCGAACTGTGGCAGCAGCGGCTGTTCGGCGGCTGCTTCGCCATCTCCTCACTGGTGACGCCGTTCTTCCTGGGCGCCGTCGCCGGAGGGGTCGCCTCCGGCCGGG
This sequence comes from Streptomyces sp. NPDC003697, assembly GCF_053587115.1. Classification (NCBI taxonomy): domain Bacteria; kingdom Bacillati; phylum Actinomycetota; class Actinomycetes; order Kitasatosporales; family Streptomycetaceae; genus Streptomyces; species Streptomyces sp. NPDC003697. The sequence goes on along the minus strand of NZ_JBSFNN010000005.1, from coordinate 19,830 downwards.
TGCCGCCCGGACTGGCCCAAGGGGACGTGATCACCAGCTGGCTCAACCCCACCTCCGTGCTCGGCGGCGTGCTGGCCGTCCTCACCTGCGCCCACCTCGCCGCCGTGTACCTGTGCGCGGACGCCGCCCGCGAGGGCGATCCCGCGCTCGCCCACACGTTCGCACGGCGCGCCCTGTTCAGCGGACTGGCCACCGGGGTCGTCGCCCTGGCCGGCATCGCGGTGCTGCGCGCGGACGCCCCCGCGCTCTTCCACGGTCTGACCCACCGGGCGCTGCCGCTCGTGCTGCTCAGCGCGGCCGGCGGTATCGCCGGACTGGTGCTGCTGGTGCTGCGGCGCTACGCGGCGGCCCGGGCGGCGGCCGCGCTCGCCGTCGCGGCCGTCCTGTGGGCGTGGGGCGTGGCCCAGTACCCGGCCATGCTCGTCGGCAGCCTCACCGTGCAGCAGGCCGCCGCCCGGCCGGCCGTCCTGTGGGCGTGCCTGATCTCCCTGGCCGTCGGCGCCGTCCTGCTGGTCCCCTCGCTCTGGCTGCTGTACGGATTCCAGCGCTCCGCCGTCACCGACTCGCCGCCCCGGCCGCGGACATCGGGATGACGCCGGGCGCCGGACGCCCCGGTATCCGCCCGGGGCGCCATCGGCTCGTACGGCCGTTGGTTGTACGTGAGGGGTCCGGTTCCGTCCGGGTCGCCCGGGGTGACCGGGTGCGGGCGGGCGGCGTTGGTCCGGGGAAGGGCGCACGGCGGGAGGGCGACGGGCATGAGCGGGTGGGACGCGGGACTGGCCGACGAGGAGACCGGGGCCGTGATGCGCACGGTCGCACGGCAGTTGAAGCTGTGGCGTGAGGCGGCCGGCCTCACCCAGGCCGAGTTCGGCGCGGCCATCGGGTACGGGGAGGACCTGGTGTCCTCGGTGGAGCGGGGGCGGCGGATCCCCCGGCCCGAGTACCTGGACGCGGCGGACGAGGTACTGGGCGCGGGCGGGAAGATCGCGGCGCTCAAGCAGGACGTGGCGGAGGCGCGGTACCCGAAGAAGGTGCGGGACCTCAAGAAGCTGGAGGCCGAGGCCGTCGAGCTGGGTGCCTACAACAACTCCGTCATCCATGGGCTGTTGCAGACGGAGGAATACGCGCGGGCCGTCTTCAACGCCCGTCGCCCCCCGTTCACCGAGGAAGAGGTGGAGCAACAGGTGACGGCACGTCTGGCTCGCCAGGAGATCCTCGAACCGGTGACCGGCCGCCGCGTCTTCAGTTTCGTCCAGTGCGAGTCGACGCTTCGGCGCCCCATCGGGGGGAGGATGGTCATGCGACGGCAGCTCGAACGAGTGTTGGAGGTGGGGCACATGCGCAACGTGGACCTGCAGGTCCTGCCTCTGGACCAAGAGGAGAACTCGGCGACGGACGGTTCTTTCAGGCTTCTCAAGCTCACCGACGGAGCCACGGTTGCGTTCAGCGAGGCACCCCTCAGCAGCCGAGTGATGACCCATCCCAAAGAGACGACGGTCCTGCACATTCGCTACGGAGCCATCCGCGCCCAGGCTCTCAGCCCCCGGGAGTCCTTGGCCTTCATCGAAAAGGTACTGGGAGAAACGAGACATGACGCTTGAGACCCCAGCAGGAACGGACGCCGGCGTGAAGTGGATAAGGAGCAGCTACAGCACATCCGACGGCCCCGACTGCGTCGAGGTGGCCGCCGCCCCCGGCCGTGTGCTCGTCCGCGACTCCAAGCACCCCGACGGCCCCCGGCTCGCCCTCGCCCCCTCCACCTGGGCGACCTTCCTGCCCTACGCCTCCGCGCGCTGACAGGCATCTGGCCCGCGTCTGCCGGCCGGACGCCGGAAACGCCCTCAGGGGCGCCCCGGAATCCGGAGCGCCCCTGAGGGTTCGTTTCTGCACAGCCACGGCCGCGCAGGCCGGACGGCGCCGCCGCGCGGGACGGCCGACCGCCACCGGCCCGGCGGATCAGGTCGTCGACCGGCGCCGCCGCGAACCCGGCCGCCGCTCGCTCGGCCTGGTGACCGGGTCGCCGGCCGCCAGGGCCGCCGCCCGGCGCCGCATGCCGAAGTCCGCCAGCGCCTCGGCGAGCTTGTGCACCGACGGCTCCGGAGCCATGACGTCGACCCGCAGGCCGTGCTCCTCGGCCGTCTTCGCCGTGGCCGGACCGATGCACGCGATCACCGTCACGTTGTGCGGCTTGCCGGCGATGCCGACGAGGTTGCGCACCGTGGACGACGACGTGAACAGCACCGCGTCGAAGCCGCCGCCCTTGATCGCCTCACGGGTCTCCGCCGGCGGCGGCGAGGCCCGCACGGTCCGGTAGGCGGTGACGTCGTCGACCTCCCAGCCGAGCTCGACCAGGCCGGCGACCAGCGTCTCCGTGGCGATGTCGGCGCGCGGCAGGAACACCCGGTCGATCGGGTCGAAGACGGGGTCGTACGGCGGCCAGTCCTCCAGCAGGCCCGCGGCCGACTGCTCGCCGCTCGGCACCAGGTCCGGCTTCACACCGAAGGCGATCAGCGCCTTGGCCGTCTGCTCGCCCACCGCCGCGACCTTGATGCCCGCGAAGGCACGCGCGTCGAGCCCGTACTCCTCGAACTTCTCCCGGACCGCCTTGACCGCGTTGACCGAGGTGAACGCGATCCACTCGTAGCGGCCGGTGACGAGGCCCTTGACAGCCCGCTCCATCTGCTGGGGCGTGCGCGGCGGCTCGACGGCGATCGTCGGCACCTCGTGCGGCACGGCCCCGTAGGACCGCAGCTGGTCGGAGAGCGACGCCGCCTGCTCCTTGGTACGCGGCACGAGCACCTTCCAGCCGAACAGCGGCTTGGACTCGAACCACGACAGCTGGTCGCGCTGCGCGACGGCGGGACGGTCACCGACCACGGCTATCACCGGCCGGCCGCCCTCCGGCGACGGCAGCACCTTCGCCTGCTTCAGGGTCTGGGCGATCGTGCCGAGGGTCGCCGTCCAGGTGCGCTGGCGGGTCGTCGTACCGGCGACGGTGACCGTCAGCGGGGTGTCCGGCTTGCGGCCCGCCGACACCAGCTCGCCGGCCGCCGCGGCGACCGCGTCGAGCGTCGTGGACACGACGACCGTGCCGTCGGAGGCACCGACCTCGGTCCAGCAGCGGCCGGTGGCCGTGCGCGCGTCGACGAACCGCACGTCGGCGCCCTCGGGGTCCCGCAGCGGCACACCGGCGTACGCGGGCACGCCGACGGCCGCCGCGACACCGGGGACGACCTCGAAGGGAACTCCCGCCCGGGCGCAGGCGAGCATTTCCCCGGCGGCGTACGTATCAAGTCCCGGGTCCCCGGACACCGCACGGACGACCCGCCTGCCGCCGCGAGCGGCCTCCATGACAAGATGTGCGGCATCCCGCACTGCGGGGACCTGAGCGGTTGCTGACGTGCCGTCAACGACCGTCAGCTGGGGCGTGCCCGTGCCCGGAGCCGGATCCGAAGAGGGATCCGCGTCCGTGTGCATGACGGCGACACCCTGCCTGGCGTGCTGACGGACGACGTCGAGCACCTCGTGCTCGGCGACGAGGACGTCCGCGTTCGCCAGCGCCTCGACGGCGCGCAGAGTCAGCAGTCCCGGATCCCCGGGTCCGGCACCGAGGAAGGTGACGTGCCCGTGCTCCGGACCGGCGGGAAGGGTGGTGGGGCTCACTGTGCTCGCTCCCCCATCAGACCGGCCGCGCCCTGGGCAAGCATCTCGGTGGCGAGTTCACGGCCGAGAGCCACTGCCCCGTCATGCGTCTCGGGCACGGGACCGGTGGTGGACAGCTGCACCAGCGTGGAGCCGTCGGTCGTCCCGACGACGGCGCGCAGGCGCATTTCCTTGACAAACTGCGGGTCGGCCTGGGGTTCCGCCCGCTCCAGCGGAGCCGAGAGCGGGGGAAGGTCGGCCAACGCGCCCACAGGGGCGCTGCAACCGGCCTCCAGGGCGGCGAGCAGTGACCGCTCGGCCGTCACGGCGGCCCGCGTGAACGGGTCGTCGAGCTCGGCGAGCGCGGCGACGAGGGCAGCGTCTTCGGCGGTGTTCGCCGCCCTGCACTCGATCGCCAGGGCTCCCTGGCCGGGAGCCGGCAGAACCGTGTCGACCGACAGGAAGTCGGTCACCTCGTTGATGCGGCCGATCCGGTTCATCCCGGCCGCGGCGAGCACGACGGCGTCGAGCTCGCCCGCGCGGACGTATCCGATCCGCGTGTCGACGTTGCCCCGGATCGGGACGGTCTCGATGTCCAGCCCATGGGCGCGCGCGTACGCGTTCAGCTGCGCCATGCGGCGCGGCGAACCCGTGCCGATGCGCGCACCGCGCGGCAGGTCGGTGAACTTCAGCGCGTCCCGGGCGACCATCACGTCGCGCGGGTCCTCCCGCACGGGCACGGCCGCCAGGGCCAGCTCCTCGGGCTGCGTGGTGGGCAGGTCCTTGAGCGAATGGACCGCGAAGTCGACCTCGCCCCGCACCAGCGCGTCACGCAGCGCCGTCACGAACACGCCCGTGCCGCCTATCTGGGCCAGGTGCGCGCGCGAGACGTCGCCGAACGTGGTGATCTCGACGAGCTCGACGGCCCGTCCGGTCACCCGGCGCACCGCGTCCGCCACCTGCCCGGACTGGGCCATGGCGAGCTTGCTGCGCCTGGTTCCCAGCCTCAGCGGCCGGTCAGCGGACCGCCCGCGGGACGCTCCGGCCTGTGCCGGGAGCCCGGCGGCCGTGCCCGGTCCTTCGGGGCTTCGCGCTCCCGCGGGCACTTCGGGCAGGGGGTGTCCCCGTGTGCTCTCCGCACCGGTGCGCCCCTTCGGCTCACGCGTGTCAGTCATGCCGGGCCTCGGTTCTTGCTGGTCTTCTCTGAGTTCTTGGCGCCACCGGCGGCCGCGACGGGCTCCGCCGTTCCGGCGTCGAGGTCGAACAGGGTGCGCAGCGCGTCCGCGTACCCGGCGCCGCCGGGTTCGGCCGCGAGCTGCTTGACCCGTACGGTCGGCGCGTGCAGCAGCTTGTCGACGACGCGCCGCACGGTCTGCGTGATCTCCGCCCGGTGCCTGTCGTCGAGGCCCGGTAGCCGGCCCTCCAGGCGGGCGATCTCGCCGGCGACGACGTCGGCGGCCATGCTGCGCAGGGCGACGACGGTCGGCGTGATGTGCGCGGCGCGCTGGGCCGCGCCGAAGACGGCGACCTCGTCGGCGACGATGCGCCGGACCAGGTCCACGTCGGAGGCCATCGGCGCGTCCGCGGACGCCTCGGCGAGGGACTCGATGTCCACCAGGCGCACCCCGGCCAGCCGGTGCACGGACGCGTCGACGTCGCGCGGCATCGCCAGGTCCAGCAGGAACAGCACCGGCTCGGGCCGCGGGATCTCCAGCGGCTCGGGCTTGCGGCGCTCGGGGATGCGGCCGGCGGTGGCCGCGGTCGCGGCGAGCGCGCTGATCAGCTCCGCGTCGGCCTCGGCGCTGCGGCGGACGTCCTCCGCAGGCCTGCCGGCCGCGGCGCCGTCCCGCCGGTCGACGGTGCCGTTGTCCACCCAGGTGGCGTGCTGCTCCAGGGTGGCGGCGTCCATGCCGGCGACGGCGGCCTCGCCGTGCACCGAGAAGCCGGTACCGGTCAGGTCCAGCGGGCAGTCCTCGTCGGTGCCGACACCGGTCGGCGGCAGCGGTGTCTCGCGGACGTCCGCCCGGGCCGTCGTACGGCGGCCCTCGGTGCCCGCGGCCCGGCGGTCGTCCCCGACCGCGGTGACGGGCTCGCCGGTCCGGCCCCGCACCGCCGCGGCGACGGACTCGGCCGTCAGCACGACGCCGGTCGCGCCGGTGCAGGAGACGGCGACGTCGGCACGTGTCAGCTCGACCGGCACCGCGTCCATCGGTACCGCGCGGGCCAGCACGTCCGTGTCGTCGCCCTCCATGAGTATCCGGGCCAGGCGCTCGGCGCGCTCGAAGGTGCGGTTCGCGACGACGACCTCGGCGACGCCGGCCCGCGCGAGCGTCGCGGCGGCCAACGAGGACATCGATCCGGCGCCGACGACCAGGGCCGTCTTGCCCTCGGCCCACTTCTCCACGGCCCCGCCGGCGGCCAGCTGCTCCAGGCCGAAGGTGACCAGGGACTGCCCGGCGCGGTCGATGCCGGTCTCGGAGTGGGCGCGCTTGCCGACCCGCAGCGCCTGCTGGAACAGGTCGTTCAGCAGCCGTCCGGCGGTGCGCTGTTCCTGGGCGCGGCCCAGGGAGTCCTTTATCTGCCCCAGGATCTGCCCCTCGCCGACGACCATCGAGTCCAGGCCGCAGGCCACCGAGAACAGATGGTGGACGGCCCGGTCCTCGTAGTGCACGTAGAGGTAGGGGGTGAGCTCCTCCAGGCCGACCCCGCAGTGCCGGGCGAGCAGCGTGGACAGCTCGGCCACACCGGCGTGGAACTTGTCCACGTCGGCGTACAGCTCGATGCGGTTGCAGGTGGCGAGCAGGGCGGCCTCGGCGGCCGGTTCGGCGGCGACCGTGTCGTGCAGCAGCTTGACCTGGTCGTCCGCGTTCAGCGACGCCCGCTCCAGCACGCTGACCGGGGCGCTGCGATGGCTCAGTCCGACGACGAGGAGACTCATGCCGGCATCACGGCGGGGACGTCCCCGTCGGGCCCCTCGTCGGCGGGCGCCTCGCGGGTCGCGGCGACCGGCCGGGCGCCGTCGTGCGAGGCCTCCTCGCCGGCCTTGCGCTGCTCGTGGAAGGCGAGGATCTGCAGCTCGATGGAGAGGTCGACCTTGCGCACGTCGACACCGTCCGGGACGTTCAGCACGGTCGGCGCGAAGTTCAGGATCGAGGTGACGCCGGCGGCCACGAGCCGGTCGCAGACCTGCTGCGCGGCGCCCGCGGGGGTCGCGATCACGCCGATCGAGACGCCGTTGTCCTGGATGATCTTCTCCAGGTCGTCGCTGTGCTGGACCGGGATGCCGGCGACGGGCTTTCCGGCCATCGCGGGGTCGGCGTCGATGAGGGCGGCGACCCGGAAGCCGCGGGAGGCGAACCCGCCGTAGTTGGCGAGGGCGGCGCCGAGGTTTCCGATACCGACGATCACAACCGGCCAGTCCTGGGTCAGCCCCAGTTCACGGGAGATCTGGTACACGAGATACTCGACGTCGTAGCCGACACCGCGGGTCCCGTAGGAACCGAGGTAGGAGAAGTCCTTGCGCAGCTTCGCGGAGTTGACTCCCGCCGCGGCCGCGAGCTCCTCGGAGGAGACCGTGGGGACCGAGCGCTCCGACAGCGCGGTCAGTGCTCGGAGGTACAGCGGAAGCCGGGCGACGGTGGCCTCGGGAATCCCTCGGCTGCGGGTCGCCGGTCGGTGAGTTCGGCCAGTTGCCACGGTGCTCCTGCGGGTAGAGCGGGGCTGCAGGCGGTCACACGTCCCCAGACCGCCCCGTCGAATGCAGGCTATGTCTTTGTGAACGCGTGCACAAAGATGGTGTCCGATTTGCCCGGCCAACGTGACCGGGGTCACGCGTCCCGGACAAGCCTGCGGGGAACCGGCGCACACACCTCCGGCGTCCTTCGTTGCTGGGGGCAAAACCGCACACTCTCCTCACGATCCCGCCCCCCGAGACCAAGACGCCGTCGATCCTAAGCGACTTTCCGGTCTTTTGTACTACTCGGTCAGTACCTTCCGGAGGCGCTCCTCGTTCACGCGCCAGAAGGTGTGCTGGACACCGTCGACGAGGACGACGGGGATCTGCTCCCAGTACCGGTCGTGCAGCACGGGATCCTGGGTGATGTCCTTCTGCTCCCACGGAACCCCCAGGTCGGCGCACACCTTCTCGACCACGGCCTGCGCGTCCTCGCACAGGTGGCAGCCGGGCTTGCGGACGAGCGTGACGAGCCGGTCCCCGGGGGCCGGGGACTTGCGGCGGAAGACGGGACTCATGTCGGCCATTGTCGCGCCGCGACGGGTGTGGGGAACCCCATGCGCACCGGCGGTCCCGCCGGGCACACGCGGCACGCCGGAGACGACCGCCCGCCCGGCGCGCGCGCCGACGCGCCGCCCGTACGAGTTGTTTCACCACACGGTGGTGGAGAGTTCACGGCGCCCCAACCTCTCGGCTCCGGAACCTGCGAACCGAATGGCTATGCTCACGCCATGGCCGCTCTCGGATGGCTCACCCCCCGTAGGCGCTCCGCCACGGCGCGGAGCGTGTTGGCAGGCGAGGCCTCGGCGGAGGCAGCGCGCAAGTCGACTCTGGAACAGGACCTGGCGACGGCGGAACCGGAGTTCCCGGTCCGCGGGGACGACCGGGCCGCCGCCTTCTTCGACCTGGACAACACCGTCATGCAGGGCGCGGCCCTGTTCCACTTCGGCCGTGGCCTGTACAAGCGGAAGTTCTTCGAGACCCGCGACCTGGCCAGGTTCGCCTGGCAGCAGGCCTGGTTCCGGCTGGCCGGCATCGAGGACCCGGAGCACATGCAGGACGCGCGCGACTCGGCGCTGTCGATCGTCAAGGGCCACCGGGTCGCGGAGCTGCAGTCGATCGGCGAGGAGATCTACGACGAGTACATGGCCGAGCGGATCTGGCCGGGCACGCGCGCCCTGGCCCAGGCCCACCTCGACGCGGGCCAGCGGGTGTGGCTGGTCACGGCCGCGCCCGTGGAGATCGCCCAGGTGATCGCCCGCCGTCTGGGCCTCACCGGGGCGCTCGGCACAGTGGCCGAGTCGGTCGACGGCGTCTACACCGGCCGGCTCGTCGGCGAGCCGCTGCACGGCCCGGCGAAGGCGGAGGCGGTGCGCGCGCTCGCCATCGCGGAGGGCCTGCACCTCTCCCGGTGCGCCGCCTACAGCGACTCCCACAACGACATCCCCATGCTCTCCCTCGTCGGCCACCCCTACGCCATCAACCCCGACGCCAAGCTGCGCCGGCACGCCCGCGAGAAGGACTGGCGCCTGCGCGACTACCGCACCGGCCGCAAGGCGGCGAAGGTCGGCATCCCGGCGGCGGCCGGGGTCGGCGCGGTGGCCGGCGGCACGGCGGCCGCGATCGCCCTGCACCGGCGCCGCCGCTGACGCATCCCGTCCGGACCGCGGCCGCGTCCTCCGCTCCGGACCGCCCGCGCGCCCCGGGCCCCCGATGCCCGCCGCCGACCGCCTGCGCCCCGCTCCGGACTCCGAGAGCCCCGCCGTCGATCACCCTGCGCCCCTCGGCTGATCGCCCTGCGCCGCACTGTCGACCGCGGACGTCCTCCACGCGGGCCCCGCAGCGCGCGTCCGGCGATTCTCGGCCAATCAGCACGACGCGGCCCCGCACCGCCCCGACCATGCGCCTTGGCCGTACACCGCCACAACATGCCCTGACTCATACGGAAGCCCGACTGGAGCGATCAGCAAACGGACACTTTCCGACAGCTGATCGGGCGTCAATCAGATACGGAAGCGACGTAATCGATGATTTAAGCAACTGGGTGTAGCAGGGCCTTTACGAAGCGTTATTCTCCTCAGACGCAATCCGGTACCCCTCCGTCGCTACGACGGGTGAACGGTCCCGCACTGCACGTGATGGAAGCTCTGCCTCTGGGAGTCCCGTGTACCCACACGTCGGGGTTGACGCCTCGGGCCTGGCTACGCTCCGCGCTACGGTCCTGGACCTGCTGCGCGGTCTCGTCCCCACCGCGTACGCCGGCCCCGCATTCGCCACCGCCGCCCCCGCAGGCCCGTGCTACGCGCTCGCCGAGGGCATGCAGCAGGGGCCGGCGCGCAGTGCCGTCGTCGAGGGACGGCGCTCGGGCGACGGCCGGGCGGTGGGCAGACGGGGACGCGCCGCCACCACCGCCCGGCGCCCGGCCGCGGACAGCGACAGCGCCCGCATGATGGACCTCGTGGAGCGCGCCCAGGCCGGCGAGGCCGACGCCTTCGGGCGCCTCTACGACCAGTACAGCGACACGGTGTACCGGTACATCTACTACCGGGTCGGCGGCAAGGCGACCGCCGAGGACCTCACGAGCGAGACCTTTCTGCGCGCCCTGCGCCGCATCGGCACCTTCACCTGGCAGGGCCGCGACTTCGGCGCCTGGCTCGTCACCATCGCCCGCAATCTCGTCGCCGACCACTTCAAGTCCAGCCGCTTCCGCCTCGAGGTCACCACCGGCGAGATGCTCGACGCCAACGAGGTGGAGCGCTCCCCCGAGGACTCCGTCCTGGAGTCCCTGTCCAACGCAGCCCTGCTCGACGCCGTGCGGCGGCTGAACCCGCAGCAGCAGGAGTGCGTCACGCTCCGCTTCCTGCAGGGCATGTCCGTCGCGGAGACCGCCCGGGTGATGGGCAAGAACGAGGGCGCCATCAAGACGCTCCAGTACCGGGCCGTGCGGACCCTCGCCCGGCTGCTCCCCGACGACGCGCGCTGACCTCCTCACGCTCAGCGACGGTCAACTCACTGTCCGCCAAAGCCCGTTGACTTCCCCGCCCGCTTGACCGCCGTCCGTAACCGAAGTGCCGAGCCGATCGTTGTGCGGGATACAGGCTCCCTGTGGTCACGTCTGACCGGCCCCGATCACTCGATCGGGTGGTCGGGTCGCGGACGTGCAACCCTCAGGACCCCCGGGGAGTCGACCGTCATGACGAGAGGAGGTGCCGCCAGTGATCGCGAACGTATCGGCGCACCGGCGGGCGAACGCCTTCGCCCAGGCCCTGGAGGAGCTGTCCGGCCAGGGCACGGCGGCCGAGCCGTCCGAAGGACCCGCACCGGACCCGGCTGCCGCGGAGGAGACCGAGCAGGGGCGCCTTGTCGCCCTGGCCGCCGGTCTCGACGCGCTGCCCAGGCCGGAGCTGGATCCCGAGGTCAAGGTCGTCCAGCGGGCCCAGCTCGTGGCCGCGATGGAGGCCATGCTGCAGGAGGGCACCGCGGAAGGCGAGGCGGGAAACACGTCGGTGCCCGGCCAGAGGAGCCGGGCGCGGGGTGCCCACCGGGCGAGCAGCCTGGGGAAACTACGGCCGCGCACGCGGCTCACCAAGGGTCTGGCCGCCGGGGGGCTGAGCGTCGGCGTGGCGGCGTCGGCCTTCGGCGGGGTGGCCGCTGCCAGCTCCGACGCCCTGCCCGGTGACTCGCTCTACGGCGTCAAACGGGGCATCGAGGACTTCAAGCTGAACTACCTGGCCGACGGCGCCGACGAACGCGGGAAGGCGTACCTGGAGCAGGCCTCCACCCGTCTGAACGAGGCGCGCCGGCTGTTGGACCGCGACCGCGGCGGCCACCTCGACCACGAGACCGTCACCGAGGTCCGCCGCACCCTGTCCGGTGTGCGGCACGACGCGGCCGAGGGCCACCGCCTGCTGCACGAGGCGTACGAGCGCCACCCGGACTCCCTGGGGCCCATCCAGGCCCTCTCCGCCTTCACCAGCGCCCAGCGCGCCACCTGGGGCACCCTGCGGGACAAGCTCCCCGTACAGCTCGGCGACCTCGGTGACCAGGTGTCGTCGGTGTTCGACGCCATAGACGAAGAGGTCGCCCCGCTCCGGTCCCTCCTCCCCGAGTCCCCGGCCCAGGGCGGCGGCGAGCGCTCGAGTTCCGGCCCGGCGTCCCGCGGTGGCCCGTCCGGCAGCGGCAGCACCGCCCGGCCCCGCGCCGGAAGCGCCTCCTCCCCCGGAGGCCGGCAGTCCGGCAGCGGCGGCCCCAGCACGTCCGCCGGCACGGGCGGCGAGCGCGACGGGCTGCTCGGCGGCAATCCCGGCGGCCTGCTGGAGCCGCCGCAGACCGGCGGCAGCACCTCACCGTCCACCAGCACACCCCCCTCCGCCCCGGACGTGACGATCCCGCCGCTGCTTCCGGGCCTCCTGCCCGGCCTCGGCATCGACGGGGAGAACGCCCGCTAGGGCCGCGCCACGGCGCACACGCGAAGGGAGCGCCCCCGCGAACCGGGGGCGCTCCCTTCGCCGGTTCAACGCTGGACCAGGGCCGGATCAGCACCGGATCCGGCCGTACCGGCGCACCGGCGTCAGAAGAAGACCGACCGGCGCTGCACCAGCAGCTTGTACAGGGTGTGCTGGATCTGCTCCCGGACCTGGTCGGTCAGGTTGAACATCAGCATCGGGTCCTCGGCCGCCTCCGGCGGATGCCCGTCCGTCCGGATCGGCTCGCCGAACTGGATGGTCCACTTCGTCGGCAGCGGGACGGCGCCGAGCGGCCCCAGCCACGGGAAGGTGGGCGTCAGCGGGAAGTACGGGAAGCCCAGCAGACGCGCGACGGTCTTGGCATTGCCGATCATCGGGTAGATCTCCTCGGCCCCGACGATGGAGCAGGGGATGATCGGGGCGCCCTCGCGCAGCGCGGTGGAGACGAAGCCGCCGCGGCCGAAGCGCTGGAGCTTGTAGCGCTCGCTGAACGGCTTGCCGATGCCCTTGAAGCCCTCCGGCATCACCCCGACCAGCTCACCCTGCCCCAGCAGCCGGCCGGCGTCCTCCGCGCAGGCCAGTGTGTGACCGAGCTTGCGGGCGAGTTCGTTGACCACCGGCAGCATGAAGACCAGGTCGGCGGCGAGCAGCCGCAGGTGCCGGCCCGCCGGGTGCCGGTCGTGGACGGCCACCTGCATCATCAGCCCGTCCAGCGGCAGCGTGCCGGAGTGGTTGGCCACGATCAGCGCGCCGCCCTTGTCCGGGATGTTCTCCACGCCCTTCACGTCGACCCGGAAGTACTTCTCGTACAGCGGCCGCAGCAGGGACATCAGAACCTGGTCGGTCAGCTCGGCATCGTATCCAAAATCATCGACCTCGTAGTCGCCGGTGAGGCGGCGGCGCAGGAACGCCAGACCGCTCGCGACGCGCTGTTCCAGGCTGCGCCCGCCGTCGCCGCTGTCGCGGTCCCGGCGCGGCTGCGGCGGCTGTTCGTCACGGGGCACAGGCTCATCATCCTGGTCGGGCGCGCGCGTCGGCAGGGGCTGGACCTCGCCGACCGTCGCGGGCTCGCTGCCGGCGCGCCGGCTTCCGGCGGCCCGGCGCCGCGACGCCCGCTGCCCCGCGCTGCCGCGGGAACGGTCGTCGTCGAACGGAATGACCTTGGCGTCCGCCATCGTTGCTCCGCTCCTCAGTAGGCGCTGTGCGTCGGCACGTGGCCGCCCGCCCTGCGGGACAGCGCGGCGATCCGGTCGACGGCCCCCGCGAGGGCCTCCGGCGGCAGGAGTCCGGGACCACGGCTGCGGACGAAGTCCGCGAAGGTCTCCGCGGTGGTGTGCCTCGGGTGGAAACCCAGCGTCTCGCGCATCTGGTCCGTCGCCACGACCCGGCCGTGGGTGAGCAGCCTGATCTGTTCGGGTGAGAAGTCCGTCATACCCAGCGTACGCACCAGCGAGCCGGTCCAGGTGAGCGCGGGCAGCAGCAGCGGCACCGTGGGGCGGCCGAGCCGCCGCGAGCACTGGGAGAGCAGCAGGACGCCGTCGCCGGCGATGTTGAAGGTGCCGCTGTTCAGGGTGCCGCGCGCCGGTTCGTGCGAGGCGATCCGCAGGACGTCGATCACGTCATCCTCGTGCACGAACTGCAGCCGCGGGTCGCAGCCGAACACGGTCGGCAGGACGGGCAGCGCGAAGTACGACGCGAGCGGCGAGTCCGCCGCCGGACCGAGGATGTTGGCGAAGCGGAGCACGCACACGGCCACGTCCGGCCGCCGCCGCGCGAAGCCCCGCACGTATCCCTCGACCTCGACGATGTCCTTGGCGAAGCCGCCGCTGGGCAGTGACTTGGGCGGGGTGGTCTCGGTGAAGACGGCCGGGTCGCGGGGCGCTGACCCGTAGACGCTGGTGCTGGACTTGACCACCAGCCGGCTGACGGTGGGCGACTTCTGGCAGGCACCGAGCAGCTGCATGGTGCCGATGACGTTCGTCTCCTTGACCGAGGCCCGGCTGCCGCTGCCCAGCGCGGTGGCGGTCACGTCCATGTGGACGACCGTATCCGCGGCCGTCTCGGCGAGCACCCGCGCGATGGTGGGCTGCCGGATGTCCGCCTGGACGAAGTCCGCGCCGCCCAGGTGGTGCTCGGGCGGGACCACGTCCACGGCCACGACCCGGTCCACCTGCGGGTCACGCTGGATCCGCCGTACGAACCGGCCCGCGAGCTGACGGGCGACCCCGGTGACGAGCACGACCTTTCCCAAGATCAGCGCCTTCCTTCCCGACCACGTACCCCGTGTTCCCCGTGTGCGGCCAACCTATCGGTTGGCCGTCGCGCTGTGATGACCACCCGCTGCGCGGCGTGACGACATGCCCGAACGCATGAACCGGAAACGCGCGTGGCCCCCCACCGGATGCGGTGGGGGGCCACGGACACGCTCTCGCGATGTCGCGTACCGATAGCGACCAGCGTCACTACTTCTTGTTGCGACGCTGAACGCGGGTGCGCTTCAGCAGCTTGCGGTGCTTCTTCTTGGCCATCCGCTTGCGCCGCTTCTTGATGACAGAGCCCACGACTACCCTCGCTCACTTCTCATTACTCGGTGTTTGGGCGCCATGGGCCCACACGACCTACGAGGGGCTAGCCTACCCAACCGAGCGCTCAGGTCGTAATCGAGGGCCGACGGCTGGGGATCCGGGCGGATCCGGAGGGATCCGAAGGGCCCTGGGGCCGGATCCCTCCGGGGCGCCGTCAGGCCGTGTCCACCCCCACGTAGCTCTCGCGGAGGTACTCGTGAACCGCTTGCTCCGGGACACGGAACGACCGCCCGACCCGGATCGCGGGCAGATGACCGCTGTGCACCAACCGGTACACGGTCATCTTCGACACTCGCATCACCGAGGCCACTTCCGCCACGGTAAGGAACTGAACCTCGTTCAGAGGCCTTTCGCCAGCTGCAGCCATGACACACCTGAACCTTCCGCACTCGACGGCCACCGGCTTCCCCTTCCGGTGACTCTTCGTCGCTGCGTGCTCACTCCCCAGACTAGGGGCGGGTGATGCAAGTGGGGAAGAGGTGCACCGATCGGCGGCCTACTGTGACAGACATGCCCGATTGAGTACGTAGCGGGTCAGCGGACGGTAGTGCCCGGGGCGCACGCCGTCATCAAGCGGAACGGCGACCGACACCCGCCCCTCCGCCTCCCCCACGAACAGCGCGGGATCGTCCGTATCGGCCGGCCCCATCGCCTCGAACCCCAGCTGACCTGCTCCGCAGACCCATCCATGGTCCCCGATCACCAGCTCGGGCAGCGGGCCGCCGGCCTCGGCGGCCGCGGCCAGCGCGAGGCGAACCGGGAACGGGGAGTGCGTGTGTGCGCCGGGCTCGCCACCGGAGCCGGGCCGGTCGGACGGCCGTACCAGCGCGACTCCCCGGACGTAGTCGAGGCGGTGCGTGCGTAGACCGAACCGGGTCGTTATGTCGACACAGCGACCCTGCGCCGGGGTGAGGACAGTACATCCCGCCGCCGACAGGGCGTCGGCCAGAGCGACGTAGAAACCGAGCAGCCGGTGCGGGTGACCGGTGCCGAGCAGGACCGGGCCGCCGTGCCGGGCGACCGCCGCCAGCCGGTCCGAGAACGCGTCCAGCGCGGCGAGGGTGCGGTCCGGGTCGATCACATCATGGCCGGAGACATGCCGGGGATCGGCCGAAACCCCGCACTTCTCCGCCATCAATGCGATCACGTCCCGCTGCCGCCACTCCCGTTCCGGGTCGAGGCCGATCAGCACGCGGGGATCGCGTGCGGCGAACAGCCGGTAGCTGCGCAGGCTCTCCTCCCGCGTCGTGGCGACGGTCCCGGCCAGACGCGCGGCCAGCAGGTGGGCGCGCAGCGCCGCGGTGCTCAACACGGCAGCGATGGTGACGGACCGGGAGCACGGACGTCACGGAAACCGGGGAACAACGCACGGTCGGCCCAAGGGCCGTCTCCCGTGGGGGCTGTCCGGCGACTGCCTACGCGAGCAGCCCCCGCAAGGGGAACACCGCCCGCCGCGTCGCCAGGATCGCCTGGTCCAGCCGGTCCGCCGGGTCGTAGCCCGCCTCCCACCCGGCCCAGGACACCGGCCACCGCCCGTCGGTCATCCGCATCGGGCCCAACTGCCGTGTCCGCGCATAGACTTCCTGCCGCCAGCTCTCCGGGATCACCGTCTCCGGCTCCACCGGGCGCCCCGCCGCGATGCCGACGAGATGGGTCCACGAACGCGGCACGACCTCCACCACCGCGTAGCCGCCCCCGCCGAGCGCGACCCACCGCCCGTCCGCGTACTCGTGCGCCAGGTCGTGGCAGGCCGCCTGTACCGCCCGCTGCGCGTCCAGCGACACCGCCAGGTGCGCCAGCGGATCCTCGAAGTGCGTGTCCGCCCCGTGCTGCGTCACCAGCACCTGCGGCCGGAAATCGGCCAGCAGCTCCGGCACCACCGCGTGGAACGCCCGCAGCCAGCCCGCGTCCGCCGTCCCCGCCGGCAGGGCCAGGTTCACCGCCGACCCCTGCGCGGACTCGGCCCCCGTCTCCTCCGGCCAGCCCGTCTGCGGGAACAGCGTCCGGGGATGCTCGTGCAGCGAGATCGTCAGCACCCGTGGATCCTCCCAGAACGCCGCCTGCACCCCGTCCCCGTGGTGCACATCGACGTCCACGTACGCGACCCGCTCGGCGCCCAGTTCCAGCAGACGCGCGATGGCCAGCGCGGCGTCGTTGTAGACGCAGAACCCCGACGCGCTGCCCGGCATCGCGTGGTGCAGCCCGCCGGTGAAGTTCACCGCGTGCAGCGCCCGACCACGCCACACCGCCTCCGCCGCCCCCACCGACTGCCCGGCGATCAGCGCCGACACCTCGTGCATCCCGGCGAACGCGGGATCGTCCAGCGTGCCCAGCCCGTACGACCCGTCACAGGCCCCCGGGTCGGCCGACGCGGCCTTCACCGCCTCGACGTAGTCCTCCCGGTGCACCAGCCGCAGCGTCGACTCCCCGGCCGGCCTGGCCGCGACGACGTCCACGGACCGGTCCAGACCGAGGGCGCCGACCAGTTTCCGGGTCAGGGCCAGCCGCACCGGATCCATGGGGTGGTCCCGGCCGAAGTCATAGCCCGTTACTGCCTCGTCCCACATCAGCTGTGCGCGGCCGCTCATGACCGCCACCGTATCGGTCCGCCCGAGGCGCGAACGAACGGGCGTACACCAACGTCACCAGCACCAACACCATCGGCACCAGCATCGCCCCGCGGTAGCTCCAGGCGTCGCCCAGCGCCCCCACCAACGGCGAGCCCACCAGGAAACCGACGTAGTTGAAGACGTTCAGCCGGGCCACCGCCGCGTCGGACGCCCCGGGGAACAGCCGCCCGGCCGCCGCGAACGTCTGCGGCACCAGCACGCACAGCCCCAGACCCAGCAGGGTGAACCCGAGCATCCCCGCCCCGGCACCCGGCGCCGCCGCCACCACCGCGAACCCCGCCGCCGCGACCAGCGCGCCCAGCCGTACGACGGCCACCGCCCCGAGCCGCCGCACCCCGAAGTCGCCGAGGGACCGCCCGAGCAGCGTGGTGACCATGTAGACGTTGTACGGCACGGTCGCCGTCTGCTCCGAGCTGCCGAGCACGTCCTGGAGGTACTTCGCGCTCCAGTTGGAGACGGTCGAGTCACCGATGTACGCGAACGTCATCACCAGGCACAGCGGCAGCAGCACCCGGAAGACGACGGTGGGCCGCTCCCCCGTCCGCTCTCCGGGACCGGTGGCATCGCCGTCGACGTACCGGCGGCCGGCCAGCAGCGTCGCCGGCAGCAGCACCAGCACCACCGGCCCGTAGCAGGCGAGCAGCGTCAGGTCCCAGTGCGCGCCCGCCCAGGCCAGCGAGGCGCCCAGGATGCCGCCCAGGCTGTAGGCGGCGTGGAAACCGAGCATGATGCTGCGCCCGTACGCCCGCTGCAGGCTCACCCCGAGCATGTTCATGGACGCGTCCAGGGCGCCCACCGCCAGTCCGAAGGCGGCGAGCGCGGCGCCCAGCACGGCCGTCCGGTCGCCGGCGCCCACGCCGAGCAGCGCCAGCAGCACCACCGGCTGCGACCAGCGCAGCACCCGGCTGGGCCGGACCCGTTTCACGAGCTGCTCGGTCACGACGCTGCCGGCACCGGCGAGGACCGGCACCGCGGCAAGGAAGACGGGCAGCAGCGCGTCGGACACGCCGTAGCGGTCCTGGATGGCCGGGATACGCGTCACCAGCAGGGCGAAGGTGACGCCCTGGGCGAGGAAACCGAACGCCAGCGAGGCCCTGCCGTGCCGCGGCACATCCGTCATGGCGGCGAGCGTAGGGCTCCGGGCCACCCGGGGGTAGATCCGGCCGAAGATGAATGCCGCTCATCTTCGGCCCCCGTGTCACCGGGCGAGCGCGAGCTCCGGCTCCCCCGTGCCGGCCCCCTTCGTTTCGGCGGCCAGCATGCCCTTCATCGGTCCGACGGCCAGAGCGCCGCTGAGCAGGAACCCGAAGACCATCGTGGCCACCATCACCACCGAGCCGAGCCCCACCATGGTGTCGACGGGCACGGTGTACGCCCCGACGCCCCGCACGACGCACTCGCCGAGCAGCACCACGCCCCACACGAGGGAGAAGACCCGCTCCGCCCGCCGGAAGGCCGCCGAGTCGCGCTTCAGCCGCTCCCAGGCCGCCTCCCTGACCGCGTCGCCCTTCACCAGGAACGGCTTCATGCCCGCGGTCATCATGGGCTTGCCGAGCGCCACGGAGACCAGGATGCCGATGCCGACGGTGCTGCTGATCGCGCTGTCCTTGAGGAGCATCAGCCGCGGGTCACCGGAGACGAAGCCGAGCAGCAGCCCGACGACGTTCACGATCAGGATGAGCAGGGCGAGACCGTTCGTCGTCCGCTGCCGCACGGCCGCCCACCCGGTCCGCACGGCCGGCGCGACGCTGCTCCAGGCGAGCGCGGCGAACGCGCTCGTCCCGAGCCCTTCGCGGAGCAGGTAGTACGCGCCGAGCGGCAAGGCCACGTCCAGCAGCAGCGGCTGGAGGTTCCTCCGCATGCCCGGCCGGCTGTCCTTGCCCTGGGGAGCCCTGTTCGTCGTCATGTCCCCAGCTTCACGGGCGGGCCCCGTCCGCCGGTAGGGACGATCGTCCCGGGCTCCGTGTGACAGTTGTCAGTGTCCGCCCGGTGGCCGGGGTCATGACGGAACCCGTACCAGCAGGTCGGCCAACTCCCCCATCCGGCCGAAGAGTCGGGTGGCGCCGCGGAGCTTCGCGGCCGGCGTCATCGCGGTGAACCCGTAGACGTCCATCCCCGCGGCGACGGCGGCCCGCACGCCCAGCGGGGAGTCCTCCACGACCACGCACCTCTCCGGCGCGACCCCCATCCGTTCGGCCGCGTGCAGGAAGAGATCCGGTGCCGGCTTCCCGCGGCCCACGTCCTGCGCGCTGAAGACGCGGGTGTCGTCGAACCACCGGTCCAGCCCGGTGGTTCGGTGCCCGACCCGGATCCGCTCGTGGCTCCCGGACGACGCGACACAGTACGGCACCCCGTCCACGGTCAGTTTCTCCAGGACCTCCGCGGCCCCGGGCACCGGCTGCAACTCCCGCTGGAACGCGGCGAAGACCCGGGCGTGGAAGACGTCGTCGAAGTCGTCCGGCAGCCGCTCACCGGTGCGTTCCCGCACGAGGTCGTGGATTCGGTGCATCGCCGACCCCATGTAGTCGCGAATGGAGTCCTCGTAGGAGGTGGGGTGCCCCAACTCCGTCAGATAGGCGGCCAGAAGCCGGTTGGAGATGGGCTCACTGTCGACGAGGACACCGTCGTTGTCGAAGATCACGAGGTCATGGCGCATGCGTACGAGCCTAGGCGCCGACCGCGGACGGACGGTTCCCCGCGGTCGGCCGGCTCACCCAGGCCGTGAACGCAGAAGACCCCGCACCATACGGTGCGGGGTCTTCCCACAAATTGTT